>CAZILY010000024.1:0-14108 GCA_964540175.1 uncultured Pelolinea sp.
GGAATTGGCCGAGCAGTGGTTGATATATTTCTTAAAAAAGGATGGCAAGTTATCGGGGTTGACCGCCAGAAAGAAGAAGTAAAGCAACCAAAGGAATTTCTTTTTATCAAAGCGGACATCTCTAATCCTGATCAAATAAAAAAAATCTATGCAGAAATCAAGCAGTTTAGTCCTGTGCTTGATGCTGTCATCAATAACGCTGCAATTCAGATATCGAAACCTATTCTGGAGACATCCGTGGAAGAGTGGGATCAGACTATGGCTTCTAATTTGCGTTCCGTTTTTCTTGGAGCAAAACTTGCGCATCCATTTTTTCAGGCAGCAGGAGGGGGGGCAATTGTCAATGTGAGCTCGGTTCACGCAATTGCCACATCTGCAAATATATCTGCTTATGCAGCAAGCAAGGGAGGATTATTAGCCCTTACCAGGTCAATGGCCATCGAATTTGCCCCAGATAATATACGAGTAAATGCTGTACTCCCTGGCGCTGTTGATACTCCAATGTTACGGAGAAGCATGAAAAGAGGGCAATTTGGTGAAGAGTCGATTCAGACACGGTTGGATAATCTGGCGAATAAGACTGTGAATGGGCGAGTTGGAACACCCCAGGAAATTGCTCAATCAATTTATTTCCTGGCAGATAATATCCAATCATCCTTTATAACGGGGCAAGCGCTGGTTGTGGATGGCGGAGCTACTGCCCGCTTAAGTACTGAATAAATATGGAAAAGAATCGAACAATAATCAGCGGTGGTATTCTTGTGTTAAAGAATTCATGGGATTTTGTCAATCGATTGCCTGAGTCAATAGAAGCATGTCTTCACCCGTGGAGGCGGGATAGCATTAAACGTATTCGCTCATACCATAATAAATATATTGGAAAAAGATGTTTTATCATAGGTAATGGTCCCAGCTTGCGAAATATGGATTTGAAAAAATTAGAAAATGAATTCACTTTTGGAATGAATAGGATTTTTCTAATGTTTCCGGAACTTGGGTTTAAAACAAGTTTTCTTGTATCAGTAAATGACCTTGTAATCGAACAATCAAAAAATGATTTTAAAAAATTGGATATCCCTGCGTTTATTTCATGGAGAGCAAGGAAGTGGTTGCAACCTCAAGATAACCTTCACTATCTTTACACAACATACACTGGAAGAAAATTCGCAAAAGATGTAACAAAACGTCTGTGGGAGGGCGCAACTGTTACATATTCTTGCCTGCAATTGGCCTTCTATATGGGTTTTAAGCAGGTGATTTTGATTGGAGTGGATCATAGTTTTTCCACAAAAGGAAAGCCAAACACGACTGTTGTTTCGAAAGGTGATGATCCAAACCACTTTCACCCAGGCTATTTTGGAAAAGGGTTTAGATGGCAGCTTCCAGATTTGGATACATCAGAAATTGGATACCAGTTAGCCAGGGAGACATTCCGGAAAGATGGACGAGAAGTGGTTGATGCAACTGTAAATGGCAAACTCACCATTTTTCCGAAAATCAACTTCGAATCACTTTTTAATGAAACCTAAAATTCCACGCATTTCAATAATCACACCTTCTTTCAATCAAGGTCAGTTCCTGGAAGAGACAATTCGTTCAGTTCTTTTACAGGATTATCCTGCTATCGAATATATCATTATCGATGGGGGCTCGACAGATAATAGTCAAGCTATTATCGAAAAATATAAAAAAAAGCTGGCATGGTGTGTTTCTGAAACAGATAGTGGCCAAGCAGAGGCGATAAACAAGGGTTTAAAAAAGGCGACCGGTGAATTTGTAGCATGGATAAATTCTGATGATATTTACACGAAAGGAGCGATTTCGAGTGCTGTAAATAAGCTGAAATCAAACTCCGATTTTGGAATGGTTTATTCAAATGTACTTTCCATAGATTCGAAATCATCAATTTTTAATACGATGTTGTACGGTGACTGGGGAATACGTGAATTGATGCAATTCAATATCATCGGGCAGCCAGGTGTATTTATGCGGAGAGAAGCTCTTGAGGACGTGGGGCTTCTTGATTCGAGTTTCCAATACTTAATGGATCATCATTTGTGGCTAAAGATTGCCATGAAATATCCTGTCAAACACATCAGTGAATTTTGGGCAGCGGCTCGTTTTCACCCGGCCGCAAAAAATATTGCTCATGCAGAAAAATTTGGCATGGAAGCGTTTCGGATTTATGAATGGATGGAAAAGCAGCCCGAATTCCTGCCGCTTTTTCAGGAGAACAAGAAACTGATAGAAGCGGGCGCATATTTATTCAAGGCGAGATACTTGTTGGATAGTGGAGATAATTGGGAAGCATTCAAAAATTACATGAAAGGCGTTACACTTGATGTTAGTTCTTTCCCTCGAGAAATCAATCGAATTGCTTATTCCTTATTAAGTGATCTGAAACCGTTTGAAAAACTCAAGGAAAATTATCTTCACAAAAGAACAGAAATGATCAAGCAAAGAGGTTATGATTATTTAATTGACTATCTTAAACAAGATAAAAAGATTTAGAAAAGCATATATTGGACTGAAAAATGAAAAATAGCCATTGGCTTTGGTACGCATTGTTAATTCTTGTATTTATGATCGGTTTAGTAATCCGTGTGTCAGATATTTTTGATGCTCCCTTGGATTTTCATCCCACACGGCAGCTTCATTCAGCATTGATTGCGCGCGGTATGTATTTTCAAACTCAAGATGATGCTCCTGACTGGAAACAGGAAATGTCATATAAACAATGGCAGGCTGAAGGGTTGATTGAGCCGCAGATAATGGAGCGATTAACTGCATTAACCTATCAGTTGCTTGGATCTGAACAATTGTGGGTTGCCAGGTTGTGGGCAATCCTTTTCTGGATGATCGCGGGGATTTTCTTGTTTCTTGTTACTGAGAAGATTGCGGATTTTGCTGCTGGAACTTTCGCTGTTATCTTCTTTATGCTGTGGCCGTATGCTGCTGCGGCCAGTAGGGCCTTTCAACCTGAGCCGCTCCTTATCGCTTCCATGTTAGCCGCAATTTGGGCGGTTGTGAATTGGATGGAAAAGGAAAATATGTTTTGGGCAATTTTGTCTGGTTTATTATGTGGATTTTCAATATATGTTAAATCGACAGCGGTTTTTTTCCTTGCCCCAACTTTATTGGGAGTGATCATCCAGAAATTTGGGCTGAAGGATGCTCTTAAGAAAGGCCAAGTCTGGATTATTGGTATTTTATCAATACTTCCATATCTGGTATTTTTGTTTTATGGAATAGTGATCCTTGGAACTCTTGGCGGGCAATTTAGTTTCCGGTTCTTCCCTGTCCGTTGGATAGATCCATTATTTTATTTACAATGGATGTTGGAATTAGATTATACGATTGACATGGTTATTGTCCTGGCAGCAGTTCTTGGAATATCCCTTTTCACAAGAAAAAAATATTTGCTTATGCTGATTGGTTATCTAGCCGGGTATATTTTGTATGGGTTTATGTTTTCTTATCACATCACCACACATGATTATTATCATTTGCCGATGATGATACCAGTTTCGATTGGCATTGGAATCTTATTAGGTAATGTCTTTAATGCTTCTGAAAGAAATCGTACTATCACAAAGGCTGTGTTCACATGTGCTGCACTAATATTCATCGGAATCAATACATGGGAGATTCGTTCAGAGCTCAGTAGGTCGAATTATACGGAAGAAATTGAAAAATGGGAGATGGTAGGAGAATATTTAGGGCATGAATCCCGTGTGATTGGATTATTTTCAAATTATGGATATCGCCTTGCATATTGGGGGTGGATGCATGTCTCTTCCTGGACAACCTCAGGCGATATTGTTTTGCGAGAACTAGCAGGATATGAAATTGATCTGGAAAGTGAGCTTTTAGATCGGATATCTGGTTATGATTATTTTGTGGTCGCGGACCAGGAAGAATATGAAAAACAGGAATTTCTGGGGGAGTATTTTGAAGAAAATTTCTTGAAAACGGAAAAGATAAAAGACGTTATCATTTATAACTTGCGTGCGGAAAACTAAATGTTTTTTGAAACATAAAATGGTCTAATAAGCTAAAAAGTGATGAACCTAACCATAATAATCCCGGCATTTAATGAAGAACTGCTAATTGAATCGACGGTAGAATCTATTTCTGAATTTCTTGAAAAGAATATTAACGATAGTGAAATAATCATTGTAAATGATGGAAGTACAGATAACACTAAAGCTATTATTCAAAATCTGATTGTAAAAAACAGCGGAAAGATTAATTTGAAATTAATAAATAATAAAAGAAATCGGGGAAAAGGGTATTCCATCAAGCAGGGTATGATCCAATCTGTTGGGGAAGTATGTATATTCATGGATGCTGATCTTCCTTTCAACCCAGTGGTTATTAGGGAAATTTTCAAGAGAATTATGAATGGCAGCGATATCGTTATCGGTGATAGAAACAATCCACAATCCGAATTGGTGAATGTACATCCTGTTAGAAAATTGGCAGGTATTGTATACAGCGTTTTTGTGCGGTTTGTAGTTACGGGTGGAATTACCGATACGCAATGTGGTTTGAAAGGGTTTAGCGATGAAGCTGCGCGATTTATTTTTTCACGAACCACAATTGATGGGTTTGGTTTTGATGTGGAAGTTTTGCGAATTGGGCAAAAAAAACGGTTTTTTATTTCAAGGTTACCTGTCAGGATGTTAAATAATCGTTTAGATAGCAGAGTTCATTTGATTAGAGATTCACTATTAATGCTTTGGAATTTGGTTGTAATAAAGAAAAATGAAATAATTGGGTTATATGATTGAAAGATTGTTAAAATGCATATGCGGTCTGGGATAATCAATAGTTGAAAATGAATTTAAAAGCACACATACACCAAAAGAATAATTGGGCCCAGAGATTGCCTACAGTCATATTGATTGCTGGTTCTTTTTTATTTTTTATACCAAACATCTTCTTTGCAATACAAGGGTTTTCAATTCGATATTGGGCGGATGATTATTGTTTCTCGGGTTTTCTCAGGGAATATGGGTTTACTCATGGATTAATTGAATTTTATTCCACCACATCTAACCGCTTTTCGGCATTCATGTTCACAGGTTTTAGTGAGTTATTTGGAGAGAATGCGATCAGAATGATTCCTTCTCTAATTATTATTGCCTTAGGTTTTATTGTATACAAAATATTTAGCGAAATATTAGTCAAACACCATATTGAACAAGCAAAAACAATATCCATCCTGTTTTCACAAATACTACTGTTCTTTTTTTTATTCCTGGCACCCAATATTCATCAGAGTGTCTATTGGCGGGCAGGACTTTCTCATTATTTTCTTCCCATGCCAATTCTTCTTTATTTGATCCTGATGATATTTTCCCGGAGAAAAATTGAAGAAAGAATTCAAATAAAAGACATTTTTCTATTCATAGTATCTTTTTTTTCAGCGGGATTGTCAGAATCGTATGCGGCTTTACAAGCAGGATTATTAGGGATAGCCATATTGATCGTGTTATTTATAGATAAAGGCAGCCATAGGAAACGCAGATTATATTTGATTGGATCTACTTTAATAGGGACAGCTGTGGCGATGGGAGTAATGATAGTTTCACCGGGAAACGCGTTAAGGCTGGATACATTACAGCAATCATCAAATCTCTTCTCAATTCTATCGATATCAACCGTATCGGCAATTAATTTCATTGTTTTGTCAATAAGGGGTTTATGGCTCCCCTTTGGTATTATGTTTGGGTTGTTTGTTTTGATCACGCATTGTTTTGTGCGGCCGTCTGGCTTTAAAATACAAAACAGAATTTTATTAAGAAACACCTTTTTTGTAGCTTTAATTACATTAATGCTGATTATTTGCATTTGCGCACCCACGGCATATGGGATGATGACTTATCCTGAACAAAGGGTGCTTATGCTCGCACAAATTGTTTTAATTTGTGGGATAAGTTTGGAGGGAGCGGTTTTAGGCCTTTTTTTTCAAAAACCCTTATTTTTTTATCAGCCAGTTCGTATGGTCGGCTTATTTCTTATTCTTATTCTTTGTATGTATCCATTATCGACCTTGGATGTACGCCAATCTGACTTACGTTTTTATCAAAATAGAGCAGATTTATGGGATAAGCGTAATGAGGAAATAAACGATCAAATAGCAATGGGGAAAAGCAATCTTTCAGTATCCGCACTTGATTCATTTGCGGAAATTGCTGAATTAAGGGATGATTCAAGTTATTGGGTGAACCAATGCGCTGCCAAATATTACCAGGTTGAATCCATTTCAGCTGTGGAGGAATAAATGAAGAGAGAGCCCTTGGTCACGATTATTACCCCTTCATATAATCAAGCAGATTACCTAGAGGAAACAATTCAATCTGTTCTCAATCAGGATTATAAAAATATTCAATATATTATTCTCGATGGCGCATCTACTGATGGCAGTGTTAATATTATAAAAAAATATGAAAAAAGAATTTCAAAATGGATATCTGAGATTGACCAAGGACAGACTGATGCTATTAACAAGGGGTTTTCATTAGCGAAGGGAGATATTATCGGGTGGATAAATTCTGATGATACATTGCTCCCTCATGCGGTATCGGAAGCTGTTCAATTCCTTAATGACAATCCTGCCGTTGGGCTAGTATATGGAAATGCAAATTATATTGATGGGGATGGCAAAGTGATTGGAAAATTTCCTGCTGCCCAGACCACATTGAAGAAGTTACGATGTGGCTATGTGCATATTCCCCAACAAGCGTCATTTTTCCGAAAGTCTCTTTGGGATCAGGTAGGGCCATTAGATCACAGCTTCTATTTTGCAATGGACTATGATCTATGGGTGCGATTGGCTTCTGTGTCGGAAATCAAATACTTGGCTCGATTATGGGCAAATTTTCGCTTGCATGAAGACGCGAAAACCATTTCTGCAGATGACCGTTGCTGGCCAGAGATGCTGCGCGTACATTATCGGGAGGGAGGATCGTGGTTTTCTCAGATTGTGTTTAAATACTATCTTCGTAAAATCGCAGCTCCTTTTATTAGCTATCGAAGGCGCAAATTATTTAAAAAAAGATTGGAGAAAGGATAAAAAGATATGAATCAAGAAAAACCTGGAATGCAGCAAAATATGGGTGGGGGATTTGTTTCTGATGTAATTCTTAAGATACGATTGGTTATGAAGTTAATTCAGGATGACAGAATCGATATCTGGATAAAAGCGATACCTGTGTTTTCCCTTATTTATTTGATTGTACCAATTGATCTGTTAATTGGTCCAATTGATGATGCAATAGTTCTCTATGTTGGGATGGATTTATTCATTAGTTTATGCCCTCAGGATATTGTCAAAGGATATCTTGCGAACCTCAAAGGACAGTCCGAGTCTCCCATCAACGAAGAAGTTGTTGACGTGGAGTTTAAGGAAAAGGAATAAGAAAAAGCCCCTTTTCCAAAGGGGCTTTTTTCTATATGATTCCCAAACTTTTTCCGGATTGAACAAATTTCTCCAATCCCTGATTCAGGTCTTCTTGGCTGTGGGCAGCAGAAATCATCACACGAATTCGTGCTTTGCCTTTTGGTACGGTCGGATAACCAATTGCAGTTGCGAAAATCCCATTTTCAAATAAGTCTTTGCTCATTTTCTGAGCAAGTGGTGCCTCCCCCAGCATGACAGGTGTGATAGGCGTTTTGCTGTGTCCGATATCAAATCCGTTTTTAGACATTTCGGCTTTGAAATAAGCAGCATTTTTCCAAAGTGTATCAACATATTCAGTTGAACTTTCCAAGACATCAATCGCTGCAATGCAGGCGGCAACATCTGGTGGAGTCATTGCGGATGAGAATAAGAAGGGGCGCCCGCGCTGTTTTAGCCAATCAATGATCACAGCATTTCCGGAAACCATTCCACCAATAACACCAAATGCTTTAGAAAAAGTACCAATTTCGATATCCACTTTCCCATGTAAATTGAAATGGTCAACGATCCCTCGGCCGCCTTTTCCTAATACACCTTCCCCATGCGCATCATCTACCGCCAGAAGGATGTCATATCTCTCTGAGATTTCTTGAAGGCGGTCTAGAGGGGCAATATCTCCATCCATGCTGAAAACACCGTCTGTTATGATCATCGCCTTTTCATATGTACCCTCATTTTCTTTAATCACCTGCTCTAAATGATTGGGATCGCAATGTGTGTAACGGACAATTCTTGCTCCTGAAAGGCGGCAGCCGTCAATAATTGAAGCGTGATTAAGTTCGTCAGAGAAGACCACATCTTTTTTGCCAACCAAAGCTTGTATGGTTCCCAGGTTTGCAGCGAAGCCGGATTGGAATGTAATTGCTGCTTCTGCATTTTTAAATTTTGCAATGCGCTTTTCTAACTCATTGTGAAGGTCCATAGTGCCCGCAATTGTTCGTACGGCGGCCGGGCCAACTCCATACTTGTTAACTGCAGCGTGAGCAGCTTCCTGTAATTTTGGGTGGTTGGCTAATCCGAGATAGTTGTTTGAGCAGAAATTCAAAACTTTTTTCCCGTCAACTACAAGCCATGCACCTTGTGGAGAAGATAATGTCCGAATATTTGTAAAAAGACCCTTTTCCTTAAGATTGTTAATCTCCTTTTGCATCCATTCAAATCTTTTCATTTGTTTTTTCCTGTAAAAGTAAATTTATTAAATTGATTATACTTCCTGCAGTATTTCTGCAAAGTACCCCATCTCCATGAGTGCATCCTCTAATCGGTGGATATTATTAGGGTAAGTGGTTGCTGTAGTGGCATTTATTCGCTCACTAATATAACGCTTTGCTGGTGATTTTTCTATCTGATCTAGAATATCAGGTGAATCGACCTGAATTAATACAAGTCTTTCAAGATGTATCTGAGATTGGTTTTTATCCCACCTATCGAGGGCTGCCAGAATGTTCCTTGGGATTGGTTTTTTAGCGTATTTTTGGAATAATATTTTTATCTGGCCTATAGAAATATGTTGAGTTTTTGCTCTTCTAAGTGCGGTTAGGGAAATCCTGTATCGGTAGTGCTTGCGTTGTGTTTCTTCCCAAACACAAAAACGTGCGATTTGATAATGTAGCTCTCTTTGTGAGTTAATTGGTAGAAGAATGGCGCCGTTTTTATGCAAGATAAATTCGCTTATCTCGTGTGTCTCATATTTGACAGATTCTTTTTCAAGTAGTTTATTGGCCCACTTTGATTTTCTAAATGCAAAAGGTTGTTCTCCTTCTTCAACGACAGCGAGGTCAAGGAACCCCAACCAAAACAAGGGTCCGGTTAGAAAATAATGCAATAATTTGCCTTCTACACGGTACCAATTTTCGAAACCGTTAAGGTAGGTATCGCTTGCTGTATCTTTAATAAACCATGAGTTATATTCTCCGCCAGATCTCTGGAAGTCAGGGTGCTTTTGATACATCCAGTCAATAAAATCGGGAATCCGATACCATTTACTTGGATGTAATTTGGCAATGATTTCTAATAGACCCCCCCGGGTTTTTATTGGATCGTTTTTCCAGTTCCCCTCAAAAATAATATCGGGAAGCAATTTAAGCTCGTTAATTAATTCGTCCGTCATCCAAGAGAAACAAATATCGGAAAACGATATCGATCGTTCTGAGGTTAAGAAATCTTTGATTTTATTTGTATCTAATATCGCAGAATCCTTATCGGTTACTCCTTGAGTTTGAAACAGGGCAGACAAAAAATGAAAGAGTGGAAGTGGAATAGAATGAGAGATTTCGTTCGAAGGAACGCTGCCGCGCAGTGCCCCTAAAAGAGAGCAAATCTGATCAAGAATTTTGTCAGAGGCAGAGACAATATGGAAAACATCCTCTTTAGATAGGGAAGGCGGTGTGACTATTTGAGAAGGATCATCCTGAATGGATTTTAGGAATTTAATGAATTCTTCAGGTAAAAATATGTATTCTTTTACTTCATCTCCTTCATTAAAAAATGAAAGCCCAATGATTCCTTTGTAAAATAGGTTTTCTGCCACAGAAACTGGACTTCGATCCGGGCGATCTTTTTCTCTAACCGCGGCACCCATCTCTCGAATCACACCATAAGCTCTCATAAACTGGGATGCCGTAATTTTTCCTCCTTCATCTAAAATAAATTGGAGTGCGGTCCTCTCATGAGAGGGAAGAGCATAAATGACATCTAAGAAAAGATTCTTGTTATCAAGAAGATCAACAATTTGTTTTTTAACATTCTTTTTAGGGTCAATATCGTCTTCTATTCCCCATTGTTCAGCGATCATTTCAATCTGGTCGATCTCGTAATTTTGAAAGGTGTCTGATATGGTTGGCATTTGAACAGTTTCCTGATGAATACATCACTTTGGCATGGAAAATGCACTTTCTATGGTGCATTGTTTTGAAACAACCTTACTGATTATACTTGAGTGAATGAATGGGAAGAATAACCTAATGGGCGAAAAAGAAATAAAAACATTATTTCTCCGATCAATCTATGAAGCTGCAGTAGGGATTTTGGGAGCATCAGATTCAGTTCTGATCTTTTCTGCGATCATTGATTGGGATGGCACTAATGAAATCCCCGAGATTGAAAATAAGCCTCAATTTCTATCAGATTTGGGGAATGAATTTGCGATTAGGTTTCAGAGAAATACTGCCAAAGGTTTGTTGTACAGGGTTGGCGATTCGTCTTTCACTTATCTTCGAAGGAATTCAAAAAAGCTTTTGGATCTCGGAAGTATTGAAAATCGATTGAAGCCCATTTCAAAGAGATTTGACTATTCACTTGGTGTTCTCGCAGGCAGCCTATCAGAATTGACTGGATTGAAAATCAAAGCCATTATAAAAAGCAAAAACTCTTTCTGTTTAGGAATATCAAGAAACAAAAATGACGAATTATTTTCCAGTGATTTATATTTATTTTATTTTTCCGGGTTACTGCGAGCGTTTTGCGAATGGATGGATAGCAGAAAAGAATATTTTATTAATGTTAATGAAGAAAACGGAGTAGGTTAAGACGGGAAATTGGTTTGTTTCAGATACGAGGATATCGACCCGTAATTTATTGTATTTATTGACAGGTAGAAGAAAAAGACATAAACTAAATATAACTAACCGGGGAGCCTGAAAAGTAAGGCTGAGAGGTGGATGATTACATCCTTGACCCGTAAAACCTGAACCGGATAATGCCGGCGGAGGGAGAAAAAATGAACTAGCTCCCTTCAACAATAAGGGAGTTCTTTTATGCGAGCAGTTGTTTTTGCAAATGGGGTGATTCAGGAAATTAATCTGGTAAAGCCGTTAATTGAGGAAAAGGATCTCATCGTTTCCGCGGATGGGGGTCTGCGTTACATTCGATCTCTCAGCCTGACACCAAAATTGGTAATTGGTGATTTGGATTCTGTCAGCCAAGATGATATTGAATATTTAAACGACAAAAATATCGAGGTATTAAAATTTCCAACAGAAAAAGACCAAACTGACCTGGAAATTGCGTTAAAAGAATTGATCAAACGGGGTTATAAAGATATTCTGGTGATTGGTGCATTGGGTGGGAGGATTGATCAAACATTAGCAAATTTAGGTTTAATGTTATCTCTTACAGATGATGATACCCGGATTGAATTTGATGATGGTCAAGAGCATATAATGCTTGTTAGGAACCATCAAACATTTTTTGGAAAAAAAGGGGATACGGTTTCCTTGATTCCTCAGTGTTCACCCGCAAAAGGTATCACAACTGGCGGGCTGCGATATCCTCTCAATGATGAATCGTTATTTTCCGGTCAGACCCGAGGAATTAGTAATGAGATGATTGGAGAAAAGGCAGAGATCAATATAACAACAGGAACCATTCTTTGTATCCATACAAGGAAAATTGATGGTTCGGAAAGGAGTAGCGATGGATAAAAGGAAATCTATTCTTGTCTTGATTATTGCAGTATTCCTAATCGCAGCTTGCAGCAGCGGACCTGTTTCCCTGGTGGTGATGACGCATGATTCATTTGCCATTAGTGAGGAAACGGTTGCAGCTTTTGAAGAGGAGAATAATATCGATGTGGTGTTTCTTCCGAGTGGAGATGCTGGAAGTGCTCTAAATCGCGCAATCCTTGTGAAAGAAGCGCCAATAGCGGATATTTTGTATGGAATTGACAATACGTTTCTGTCCAGGGCAATCGGAGAAAATCTGTTTGATGCGTACACTCCTCCGCTTCTAAATGAGATTCCCGATGCATTCAAACTCGATGATCAAAACCGGGTGGTCCCAATCGATTATGGAGACGTGTGCATAAATTATGACAAGCAGTTCTTCCGCGAAAACAATCTTGAAATCCCGACATCGTTGGATGATCTCGTTAACCTTGAGTATGCGAATTTGTTGGTTGTGGAAAATCCGGCGACATCCTCCCCAGGGTTAGCGTTTATGTTGGCTACCATTGCGGAATATGGAGAGCATGGTTATTTAGATTTTTGGGCAGAATTAAAGGACAACGGTGTCGTGATTGTGAATGATTGGGGGACCGCATATTACACGAATTTTTCAGGTTCGGTAGGGCAGGGAAATCAACCGATGGTTGTTTCATACGGTACAAGTCCGGCGGCTGAATTCATTTTTTCTGAGGAAGAGTTGAGTGAATCACCAACCGCGTCATTAGTCGGGAGAAATATGTGCTTCAGGCAGATCGAGTTCGCTGGGATTCTCAAGGGTTCAAAAAACAGGGCGTTGGCTGAGAAATTTATTGATTTTATGTTAAGCACGCATTTTCAAGAAGATATCCCGTTAAATATGTTCGTTTTTCCAACCAATAAAGATGCGGATATTTCACAAGAATTCTTGGATCATATTCAAATACCCGACCATCCAGCAGTTATCGACATTGACGAAATAGCCAAGAACCGTGAGGTTTGGATTGAAGCCTGGCGGGAGTTGATGCTTCGGTAAAAATGAAGATATTAAAAAACCGGCAGAAGCGACCTTTATTTTGGATCATCCCGATCCTTTTCATGGCGGGGTTTTATTTTCTGCCCATGGCAAGCATTCTTAGACATGCATTTGCGTCTGGCAGCGATTCTTTATTCACAAATCAAATAAATTGGACTATCGCTGGAAGAGCGGTGAATTTTACATTCTACCAGGCATTCCTGTCCACTTTTATTACTCTGTTAGTAGGCATTCCTTCCTCATACTTGTTTGGGCGTTTTTCATTCCGGGGAAAAAATATATTAAGAATCTTGTCGACTTTGCCATTCATCTTGCCGACGGTAGTTGTCGCGGCGGGATTTACTGCGTTAATTGGGCCAAAGGGATGGCTAAATTTATTATTGATGGATATCCTGCGGATTTCTACTCCCCCGATTAGACTTCTTAATTCGTTGCCGGCGATTCTGATCGCCCATGTTTTTTATAATACTTCGATTGTGATACGAGTTGTGGGAACAGCGTGGGAGCAGCTTGACCAGAAAATTGAAAATGCGGCTCGTGTGCTGGGGGCAACTCCGAATAATGTATTTTGGAAAATAACTCTCCCATTGCTCCTGCCGTCAGTTTTATCCGCTGCTATTTTGGTTTTTCTATTTGATTTCACCAGTTTCGGCGTGATCCTCATGATGGGTGGGGCGGCTTTTACAACGATAGAGGTTGAAATTTATATCCAAACAATGCAATTCTTGAATCTGAAGATGGCAGGAATCCTTTCATTAATCCAGCTAATATTTTCAATGTTGCTTACATTCCTGTCATTGCGGTTCAGTGGTGACAAGAACGTTCCAATTATTCCTATGATTGAAGGGGAAGGATTAAGAAAGCCGGATTCTTTTCTTGAGAAGTCATTCGTATTTATATTATCAATGATTCTTGTTGTTCTTCTTGTATCACCAACAGCGGCTCTACTGGTAAGGTCAATTCTAAGTTTTACCACGAGCAATTCAACAGGGGGGCTAGCAAATTGGAAACTTACATTCGAGAATTATCGAGGTCTTTTTATTAATGAGCGCCACTCATTATTTTTTGTACCTCCAATCATCGCTCTTAGGAATTCCGTTCTCTATGCTGTCGTTTCAATGACTGCCGCATTAATTATAGGAACCATGATTTCAGTTAGTTCTTCAAAAGATGAGCAATCCAATAA
>CAZILY010000025.1:0-13733 GCA_964540175.1 uncultured Pelolinea sp.
ATATTGCCAATCCACTCGTCTCGTACACCCCAACCTTTTATGCAGAATGATGAAGATGGTGAGACTTTTATAATATCCATTCCAAAGGTGTCTTGAAAATGTATAGTAGCTGATGCAAGTCGATTGGTGTCCTGATCATCCATTGGAAAATGCCGCCAAAAGGCAACGGGAAGTCGATCGACTTTACTGCCAGATAAAAGAGTTTGAATACTCTGACGATGTGTAATATTCATAAGAGATTCCTTCTTGTTAAATATCCTTGTATGTTAATAAGCGATTTGCAAAATAATTCCACAATAAGACAACAATAATTACACACGCCAAAGAAATATTCTTTCCAAATACTTCAGCAGAAAAGAGAAAACTTTCAATTAATATTTCCTCAGCAAATTTTATACTTGGTTGTTCGATAAATTTATATAGGCTGGTTCTAATTAAGAATCCGGCAACACTAACGGTTGAAAATTTTATGAGTTGAGTTTTAATGGGACGAATTTTTGATTCTGGGTAAGTCCAATTGCGGTTCCAGTAAAAATTATTTAAGACTGCAACTATGAATGAAATAGTGTAGGAGAAATTTGAGCTAAATTTAAAAAATAAGAGAAGGTTAAAAATCCCAAAATCAATTATTGTGCCACTAATGCCAACTAAAGCAAATTTTATAAAACGCCTTCTTTCAAGACTATTAATCGGCATAGAACCTATAGGTTTAGTTTATCTTTGAAATAAGGTGTCGTCTTATCTAATCCCTCGTTGAGGGAAATATTCGGTTTCCAATTCAAGACATTTTTTACGCGCGAAATATCAGGTTTACGACGGGCTGGGTCATTACCAGCAACTTTGCCCTTGAGAAATAATAATTTTGCTTGATTAGATAACTTGCTATTGATAATTTCGGCGAGTTTGAGAATAGTTATTTCGTTTGGGTTGCCAATATTAAATGGCTGATGTTCGTCAGAAAGCAGTAATTTAATAATACCTTCAACGAGATCGTCAACATAGCAAAAGCTCCGTGTTTGAGATCCATTGCCATATATTGTTAGACTTTCTTTACGAAGGGCTTGTTGAACAAAATTAGGAATTACTCTCCCATCATCAAGTCGCATGCGTGGGCCATATGTATTAAATATTCTTACAATACCAGTATTTATTTTGTGATATCGATGATAGGCCATTGTTAATGCCTCGGCAAAACGCTTTGCTTCATCATAAACTGATCTCTGACCAATCGGGTCCACATGTCCCCAATAACTTTCACTTTGTGGGTGTTCTTGAGGATCGCCATAGATCTCACTCGTGGAAGCGAGAATATACCTGGCATTATTATTTCTAGCTAAGCCTAAAGTATTGTGTGTGCCTAAAGCTCCAGCTTTCATAGTTTGGATTGGCAAATTAGGGTAACCATACGGTGAGTTAGGGTTTGGGCTTGCAGGAGAAGCAAAGTGCATAACAGCATCAACTTTTCCGGGAACAAAAATGAAGTTCGCGACATCATGTCTAATAAAAGTAAATAAGGGGTTTCCTGCTAGGTGTGCTAAGTTTTCCTTGTTTCCCGTGATGAAATTATCCATTCCGATAATTTCATGCCCCATATTTATCAGACGATCACAAAGATGAGAACCAAGAAAACCGGCTGCTCCTGTAATAAGAATTCGCATAAAATTAGAACTTTCGATAGAGTATAATCACTGAAATTAATAATAATAGATTATAGCATGAAGGATCTATCAAAAATAAAAGAAAAATATACTCTCCCCGCAATGATTGAAGCTTTGTTATTCGTTGCTGTAATGCCGATGTCATTTTCTCAATTGGCAGAATCTCTCGATGAATCAGTAAAATCCATTGAAATGGCTTTAAATGAGCTGGATGATTACTATCTAAGAACAAGGGGTTTACGACTACAATGGAAGGGAAAAAGAATTCAGCTAGTCACGTCTCCCGAGTTGTCAATAATAATTGAGGATTTTTTAGGGATCGAGACGACTACCACTCTCAGCCAGGCATCATTGGAAACAATGGCCATTATCGCTTATAAACAGCCTGTTACTAGGCCTATGATTGAAGAGGTAAGGGGTGTTAATAGTGATGGGGTTGTGAGAAATCTATTAAGCAAGGGTTTGATAGAAGAAATTGGCAGGGAAGAAGGCGTAGGTCGGCCAATACTATATGGGACAACGACTGAATTCTTGAATAATTTTGGTCTAACATCAATAGAAGAACTTCCTCCATTTGATATGCCAACAGATATTTCTCGTGAAGAGACAAAGATCCTAAAAGATTAAATTGGAAGAAGAACGCCTACAGAAAATATTATCAAAACATGGTTATGGGTCTCGCAGAGCATGCGAGAAGTTTATTGCTGATAATCGTGTGAAGATAAACGGAAAAATCGCAAAACTTGGTGATTGCGGGGATATTGAAGAAGATTTAATTGAGTTTGATGATAACCCAATAAGGAAAACCGCTGTTAATAAAATCTATATTGCCTTGCACAAGCCTAGACAAGTTATTTCGGGAATAAAAAAACAAGATGATAGGATAACTGTTATTGATCTTGTTAAGTTAAACAATTATTTATTTATCATAGGTCGATTAGATTATTTAAGTGAAGGGTTAATATTGCTTTCAAATGATGGGGAATTGGCAAACAAATTAACCCACCCTCGCTATGAACATGAGAAAGAATACGAAGTATTGATAGATAATAAAATAGAACAAAAACAACTGGTGGCATGGCGCAGCGGCGTAATAATAAACGATGGGTATCAAACTCTTCCTGCTGAAGTATCAATTGTTAAGCAAAACAAACATGACACCTGGATCAAAATAATTATGAAGGAAGGGAAAAAAAGGCAAATTAGGGAGGTGGGAAAGTTGTTAGGCACGCCTGTTAAGAGAATTGTCAGGACAAGAATAGCCACAATAGAACTGGGTGATCTGAAACTTGGTGAATGGCGACACTTATCTGATCAGGAAGTTAGAATTTTAAAGACGGCTGCTCAGCTAGAATAAGCTGTGGTTAATTATTCTGATTTTGGCAATTTGCTTCGAATTTCTTCGATCTTTTCTGTCGGAATCTTTGCCTCTTTTGCAAATTTCCGAATGAAAACTTTTAATTTATTAGATTTTAAATTAATTTCAGGCGCATCATTTTTGACTATAATTACGTTATCTGAATAAAAAAGATTAACTATTACTGGTTCCTCGTCGATGGATATGGAATTTTTATCAAAATATTTTATATGGTCCTTTTTTAGGGATATTACATCTTTGGCGATGTTTGGAAGTCCTTCTTGAGCAAAATACTTCGCGAAAAAATTTGAGCCGCCTTTTTGTTGATATCGTTTTTTCCCAAGATTATAAGAAATTTCCCCTTCATGGTGATAGGGATTAATGATCCATACACCAATTGGACCCACTAACAAGTGCGGGACACCAGTTGTGTAATTATAAAGAGTGTACTGGTTGTCTAGTCCCTTTAAAGCAGAAACTACGATCTCATCTGGGCGCGGAGATTTTCCCCATCGATTTGCCATATATATGCTTATTTGCACAAGCAAAAAAGCAGGGATAATAATTAGATAACCAATCAAGGATTTGGAAGGTTCTTCATTACGCAATGTCCAAAAAAATCCAATTATAAGCAGTCCTAAAGAGACATAAAGTGTTGTTTGTGCAATCTTTTTATTTCGTTCAATAAGTTTATTATTAACAGAAAGTTTCATCGTGGTCCTTTATAATTTAGACGCTATTCCTTCACGCATTTTTGTAATTAAATTTGAATTAGTTGCATTGTGAGCCAATAATATCGAGCTGGTTATTGCACGTGAGTCTGATCGTCCATGCCCAACTAAAACTAACCCATCTAAACCAAGTAGAGGAGCGGCGCCAATTCCACTGGGGTCAATCAATGATTTTATACTATTGAAAGCTGGTTTAGCTAATAATGCGCCTAATTTACTCCTGAATGAAGCCATTAGAGAATCTTTTAGGGCATCGATTATAAATTTTGCAATAGCTTCGCTGCCTTTCACAAAAACATTGCCTGTAAATCCGTCAGTCACTGCAACGTCTACATCACCAGCAAACAATTCTTTGGGTTCAATGTTACCAATAAAATTCACGCTGCTATTTTCAAGCAGTTTAAAGGTCTCTTTTGTTAATTGATTGCCTTTTCCAGCTTCCTCACCGTTTGAAATCAAACCAACCCTGGGGTTATTTACGTGATTGATAATTTTCGAATAAATGCTTCCCATTATTGCAAATTGGTGCAAAAATTCTGGGCGGCAATCAGCGTTTGCTCCAATATCTAAAACTATGCATTTTCCTAATCTTGTAGGGATAATTGCAGATAATGCTGGACGTTGAACACCCTTCATTCTTCCTAAAACCCTTAACCCATTGAACATTGCTCCACCAGTATTGCCAGCGGTGACAAAAGAACTCCCTTTTTTCTCTTTAACTAACCGAATACCAACGGCCATTGAATTATTTGGTTTTCTCTTCGCAGATTCAACCGGTTTTTCCCACATTTCAACAATTTCAGGAGCGTGAACAATAGAAAACGTATCAATATTTACAGATAACTCTTTCATTTTCTGTTCAATTAGTTTTTTGTCACCAACTAAAATTATTTCTTCAGAAATAATTTTTCCTGCTTCTATCGCGCCTAAAATCTCGGGTACCGGATAATTATCGCTTCCCATGGCATCTAATATGATTGTCATTGTTACACCTTTAACCTATCCTTATGTTATTACTTGACTTTCTTCTTTTGACGATTATAATTGCTTAATCTTTGCGCTGGTGCTGGAAATGGTAGACAGTCATGGTTGAGGGCCATGTGCCGCAAGGCGTGGGGGTTCAAATCCCCCCCAGCGCACTGAATAAATGCCGTAGTTATGGCATTTATTTATTAAATTGAAACAAACGATTTGCATTTTCATCGGTTTTATTAATCACTTTCTGAACATTGCAGCTGAACACATCAGCAATTGTGCGCACAATATAGATTAATTTTTGTGGGTCATTTCTTTTCCCGCGAAATGGGACAGGGGATAAATAAGGAGCATCTGTTTCCAATATCAAATTATTTAGTCCAATCATTTTGACAACATTTCGCATTTTAACGGATTTTTTATATGTAATTGCTCCTCCTATACCAAAATAGAAACCATGAGCTGTTCCCCATTCGGCTACTCTTTCAGATCCATCAAAAGCATGAAAAACACCGTTGCACGTTGAATTTGGTGACAATGTACGTTTCATGTGCCATTTATCAAGGATTTCTAGAAGTTTAAAATCTGCTTTGCGGTTATGTATACAAATGGGAAGATTGAATATTTTTGCAAACTCGAGCATTCTTTTGAATATTTCAATCTGCCTATCAGGGGGAGAGTAATCGCGGTAAAAGTCTAACCCTATTTCGCCAATGGCAAAGATTTTGTCTCGTTGAGAGTTGAGCAAATCCAAGATTAAGTCAGGATTTGAATCCTCGGAATAATTCGGGTGGATACCAACTGCTGAAAATATATATTTAGAATATTTATTTGAAAGATCGATTGATTTTTTACTTGTGGCAACATCAATACCTGGAACGAGAAAACGCTGCACACCGTCTTTTACTGCGCGAAGAATAACGTTATCGCGGTCACTATCAAATTGACCCAAATAAAGATGACAGTGAGTGTCAATCAATCTTTTTGTTTAACCCAGCTATTTTTAAACCAGCGTCGAGAATCGCTTGTACCTTTTCTTTGTGAGTGGTCTCACAATAAACCCGGATTAATGCTTCGGTGCCAGAGAACCTGATCAATAACCATCCCCCATCTTCAAAAGAGAACTTAAATCCATCGGTGTCTGAAAACTCGGTAACCTTTAGACCGGCAATGTTGGTAGGTTTTGAATTTGTAATCATGTCAATTTTACTCTGTCGGTCTCCTGAGAATTTTTGATCAATGCGATCGTAATAATGAGGGCCAACCTTACTGAAAAGCAGATTTAACAAATCCGAAGGTTTCATGTCAAGCTTTACCATTAAATCTAAGATATATAAACCGGCGAGAATTCCATCTCGTTCAGGAACATTCCCGCGAAAAGCAAAACCCCCCGATTCTTCACCACCAATGAGAGCATCTGTCTCAATCATTTTTGGCGCTACGTATTTAAAGCCAACGCCTGTTTCATAAACTGGAACCGAGTACATCTTTCCTAATATTTTTAGCATAGACGTAGTGGAAAGGGTTTTAACAATTGGACCCCGGAAGTTACGGACTTCTAATAAGTAATATGCTAATAAACCAAAAACTTGGAGCTGGTTAATAAAAGTTCCATTTTCATCACCTAACCCAAATCGGTCAGCGTCACCGTCATTTATTAATAACACATCAAACTTCCGTTTAACCACTTCACGCAGGCCAACATCCACGTTTGGTGGAATTGGTTCTGGCCTTCCCATTTCAGGGAAGATAGGGTTTCTTATATTGTGAATTTCTTCTATGACTGTTTTTCCACCACCGAGAAGACGGGGGAACCAACCAGCACCATTTCCCCACATAGGATCTACAAGAATTTTCAAACCCGCTTGCCTGATCGGGTTGAGATCAATCAATTTCTCAATATGAGCAATATAGTCAGGAGCTGGATCAAAAACCTTAATTAATCCTTGGTTAAAGGCATCATTGTAAGGAATTGTTTTGACATTTGTAATTTCTGATGGAATGAGACTCTCAATAGATTTCAAACCTTCAGGAGCGATTGCTCCACCATTTTCATCACGTACTTTAAATCCGTTATCAGTGGCAGGATTGTGTGACGCGGTTATATTTACTGCACCTATGGCTTTTTTGTTCACAACTGCAAATGAAATTACTGGGGTGGGGGTGGCATCCTCTGTTAGGAATACACGAAAACCATTTCCCGCGAGGACTTCCGCAACGGATCTCGCAAAATGCTCTGAGAGAAAACGTTTATCATATCCGACGATTACTTTGTTATTATCACTATCCAGGGTTTTCAAATAGTGTGAAAAACCCTGAGTACATCTTTTTACGCTCTCGAAAGTATAATCACCTGCGATGTTGCTTCGCCAACCATCTGTACCAAATTTAATTTGAGGTATCATCTCTTCTCCAATGCCATTATAATTTTTATTATTATAACAACTTGGTGTTAAACCGAAAGTGATGATGAGGAAAAAAGTAGCTTTAGCTATAAGCGGAGGGGTCGACAGTGCGATATCTGCTTATCTTTTACAAGAAATGGGTTTCGAGGTTGTGGGTGTTCACTTTCAATTTTGGGCATGGGGAAAAAATCTTTCAAGTTCAGCAAAAATAAAAAATAACCTCATTGATGACATCAGAGAGAAAATAGGTCTTAGAATTGAAACTATAAAAGAAGAAAATTATTTTAAAAAGAGCATCGTGGATAATTTTTTATCAGAATTGTCAAAAGGGCAAACGCCTAATCCATGTATGAGATGCAATCCATTTGTGAAATTCAAATTATTAAAAGATTTCGCAAAAAAAGAGAATATTTTTAATATATCAACTGGACATTATGCTCGTATTGAATCAAACCATAGCAGGATATATAAATTAATCAAGGGTGTTGATCCGGAAAAAGACCAATCTTATATGTTATGCAACTTAAATCAAGAATTATTATCCAGAACAATCTTTCCCTTAGGGAGGACATATAAAAAGGATAATATAGATATTGGTAAAAATTTGGGATTAAAGATAATAGAGTTTCCTGAAAGCCAGGATCTTTGTTTTGTAGATACTAAATATTATAAGCAGTTCATAAGTGAATCAATACCTGATTCAATCCAACCTGGTGATATTATTGATTCTTCAGAAAAAATAATAGGCCAGCATAAAGGACTGGTTTACTACACAATTGGACAGAGAAAAGATATAAGGGTGTCTGCCGAGAAACCATATTACGTGATTAGGAAAGATTTTATCCAAAATCAGCTCATTGTTGGGCATATAGACGAATTAGGGAGAGACCAAATGGTCGTTAATAATTTGAATTGGATATACAAACAGCCTGAAATGCCGCTTACATGTGATGTTAAAATCAGATACAGGTCTCCTTATGTTAGATGCAGCATTGAAATAGCAAGTGAAGGCACAATCAAGGTTAATCTATCTCGAAAATTGCGCGATGTCACACCTGGCCAATATGCAGTATTTTATTCAGGAGATGAGGTATTGGGTGGGGGGATAATTTCTGGTAAAGAGCAATAATATGACAAAATTAACATTCCCCGTTTTTATTATAGGCAGCCTTATTGCGGGATTGATTGGTTCACTAATTCATTTGATTTTAGGCGGGAAACCGTTTCGATTGCTGCTGTCGATTATAGGTTCTTGGATTGGATTTTGGCTTGGAAACAATTTAGGATCACGATACGGCTTGTATTTATTTAACTACGGACAGATAAATTTAGGATTTGCCATCTTGTTAAGTATCGTGCTCGGATTTATAGGTTATTGGATATCTGGTGAAAATCAAAAGCCATCAAATTATTAAAGGGAAATAATGAACTGGATTACAAGTAGAGAAAAGGCTCAAGAGGGAGATCTTGCCTTATTAATTGGATCTAAGCAAAAATACTTTATTATCAATCTCATTAAAGGCGATGTATTTGAAACGCACCGAGGGATTGTGAAGCATGATGATATTATTGGCAAGAAATGGGGAAGCAAAATCTTTAGCCATAAGGAAAGTCCATTCTATTTATTTCAACCCGGAATCGAAGAACTGATAAAGACCACCAAGCGTAACACACAAATTATGTATGCTAAGGATATCGGGTATACGTTATTAAAGCTAAGTATCATCAATGGAACAAAGGTGATTGAAGCAGGAACTGGGTCTGGAAGTTTAACGCAAATAATTGCGGCTGTAATTGGAAACGAGGGTCATTTATATAGCTATGAAGTGAGGCCAGAAATGCAAAATCTGGCTAAAAAGAACCTTAGGCGGCTTGGAATTGAGGAAAGAGTTACTTTCATCCAAAAAAACATAGAAGATGGTTTTGATCAAAAAAATATTGACGCAATTTTTCTGGATGTTCCCAACCCATATGATTATTTAGATCAAGTAAAAAAATCTTTAATTCCAGGGGGGTTCTTTGGAACCATTCTTCCGACAACTAATCAAATTATAAAATTGTTAATTGAATTACGCAGAAAGAAATTTGCCTTTATTGAAGTATCTGAGATAATGCTGCGCCATTATCAAGCGGAAGAAACAAAACTTAGGCCTACTGACAGAATGGTAGCTCACACAGGGTATTTGATATTTGCCCGCCCGATTACCCAATCGTAATAAAACAAACATTATGATTGAGAAGATAACCCCCCGTTCCTTATTTTGGTGAAAGAGTTTATGCATGTGGCAAATATAGTTAATTCCAACAAGAACTTAAATTACATATCGTGCTAATTTAAAAGATTTTGTGAGTCCCGGAAAGTAAACTAGATTTTGCATACTCTTAAATTCATAGAATTTTTGGTATTGTTAACCACAACCGTTGAAATTATGAATCATCAAATAAAACTATTCATAGAATCCACTAACTTGAAACTAAATGATATTGATCGGGATTTATTAACGATTCCAATCGGGCAGGATCTCATTAAAGCAGCTGTTTTGTTACCTGTCACAGTCCAGGAAAATAAACTCGTTATCCTTTTTACAAAGAGAACAAATTCTGTAAATAAACATCATAGTCAGATTTCATTTCCGGGTGGTAGTATTGAAAAAAATGACTTAAATCCACAAGTTGCTGCATTACGAGAAACTGAAGAGGAAATTGGTGTAAAAAAAGTTGATATTGAAATTTTAGGTGAATTAAAAGCCAGAAATACCACAACTGGATTCTATATATATCCTTTTGTTGGTTTCATCCATAGCCTTAAAGATATTAAAATCAATAAAATTGAAGTAGAGCGGATTATATACATTCCTTTACAATGGTTGCTAATTCCTGAAAATTCATATACTGAAATATATTACGGGCAAAATAAAAGAGGTCAAACCATAACTTCATTTTCAGATTATGATGGAGAAAAAGTCTGGGGAGTAACCGCTTCACTTGTGGAAGAATTCGTCGAAATAGTAAAAAAATAGCGAAGCTTCATGCTTCGCTATTGATTGAATGGATTTCTAAATTAAGCTTCTTCCGAAGCGTCATCCTCATCATCTTTACCGCGTTCAATGATCTCGGGTTCAGCGCCTTCTTCGATATCTTCTAGAATCTCGTCTTCTTCAACAACTTCCTCGACTTCTTCTTTGATGGCGGAAGCAACAGCGATTAATTCTTCTGGGTCAGATAAAAACTCGACTTTATCAATAGCTGGTATGTCTTTCAAATAAATTGCCGATCCTAGTTCTTCCAAGGAACTGACATCTACCTCAATAACTTCAGGTAGGTCCTGTGGCAAACATTCGACCTCGATTTGATCAATACCTGAAACAATTAATGCGCTATATTCTTCTAAAACTGGAGCTACACCTACTAATGTTATTGAAACAAAGGTTTGAAGTTTTTCTGTCAATGAAATCGCAAGAAAATCTACGTGAAGAAGATCACCTTTGATATAGTCTTGCTGGATTTCACGAACTAGAGCTGCGTGTTCTTTGCCGTCAACCTCAATCGTAAGAATTGTAGAGCCTGAAAATTTATTTAGCGTATTGGTTGTGTCTTTTTTATCCAGAGTAATTGGGAGCGATTCAACTTCACTCCCATAAATAACCGCGGGGACTTTGCCTGCAAGGCGGATATTTTTTACTTTCTTGCCAATGATAGTTCTTAATTCTGCTTTTAAAAGTACTTTTTCCATTTCTTTCCTTTCGCGCCTCTCACCTCATAAGAGGTTACCTTCGCTGATTTGAATAATACAAGTCGTTATTGTATCTATAGTAATAAAAAAGGTCAAGCTTGTCAGTTTCAGACAGATTAAAGAATTGGTCAAAAAATTATTTTAATTGTATTATGAATTTAAATAATTATTTGTATTTATAGACAAACACCAATTTGTTTATAGTTATTTTAAAGAATACAGCAATGCAAATTAAATATTTTTGATGTCAATTCTTAATTGCGATATCTCTCTGCGGAAATCTTCAAATTTATCACTATTATTAATTAGCTTTTGGTTTTCAGTTCTGATAAATCTTTCATACGGTGCAATTGTTTCTTGAATATTATCAATTACATAATCAATTTGGCGTGTAATTTCATCATTTAACGAAATTGAGAGTTGACTGCGAATAGCATGTACTTTTTCACTAAATAATTTAATAGCCTGTTTTTTCTTGGTTGGAATTATAAAAAACCCCAGCGTTGCAGTTAAGCCAGCTAAGAGAATCCCGGTCAAATCAGCAGATGCGGTGGTAGCTAATACGGTTACTAAAGTACCCAATCCAAGTGCGCCAACTTCAATGGCAGCTGAAGCGGCAACCGCCATTTGGGCATCTTCAGCAATCTGCTGTGCTTCGGCATCACGGTTGAATTTTTCAACAATGCGCTGTGCCCCTCTTTTTACAGTTGAAATGATTTTCTTTCTTTCTATTTGGATTTCCCGAGAAAGGGAATCACCTAATATCCTATTCTTGAAAACATCCATACGTTTGTTAATCTTACTGTTCACGATCTGCCACTGCTTGTAATTTTCATCCACCAGCCATTCAATTAAGTCATCCACTTTATTATCGATCTGAATCGATAAATCTTTTACCACAGTGTCCTTGTATTCGCGTTGGATCCTTTCTTTATTCAATAGATCTAATATTCGGCCGATGCGAAAGGTTTCTTCAAAAAAAGATTGTCCTCTCTTTTCAAATTCAAGGAGCGCGTTGTCAATATCCGCGTATCTAAAGTTGAAGCGGCGCAATGAATCTTCGCGGAATAACGATATCTGCCCATGTATGTCATCTAATAAACTATTATCTTCCTGGATCAAATTGATATTTGCTTGGTTGATTTCATCATATTTGCTGGTCAGATTCTCCAGTATATGAAGAGGGTTGTTGAGTTTTATGCGAATACGCTCTTTTTGGTCGAGTGTGTTGTGAATAAACTTTTCTATTTTTGCTAACGAGTCATCTTTAATGCCTTTTTTTAGATTCACTAATGAATCCTTTGCGCTGATCGTAAAAATAACCGGGGATAATCCTAATAGTTTCTGGGCATTATTGGAAACAAAGTCCACAACCTCCAAGAGATCTTCTTGATTTTCTACTATATCGATCTTGTTTATCACGAAGATTATCTTTTTCCCCCAATTCATAATATTTTCTAAAAAACTACGCTCACTTTCAGTAAACGGGCGATCAACAGAAGTGACAAATATAACAATATCTGACCGCGGGATAAAATCTGTAGTTAAGGACTCATGTTCACGTAGAATCGCATTGGTTCCAGGCGTGTCAACAATATGAACATCTTTTAGAAGGGGAACAGGCAAATCTATTAATGATTTTCCAGGCTCAATGATCTTCTTTTTCTGGGAATCACCGTATTTTAGAATTGTGATCATGTCAGTTGTAGGCGTGATCCCTGTTTTAAGGAAAGAGTCCCCTAAAAGGGCATTTATGAAAGCTGTTTTACCAGAGTTATATTCTCCCGCAACGACTACGAGAAATATTTCGTCAAGTTGTGCCAGTGTGTCTTTTAAAAGACTCAAATCAACCTTGTCTCCGTTGATTGCCGACAGAAAAATAGAGTTTGATGATAGGAGCAATTTTTCAGCTGCTATTATATTTCTCTGATTTTTTGTAAGAAAATTCATTTTGCTAAGAACCTTTTATTTAAGTGTATATGATTCTAATCTTAAATTATCTAAAATTCATCTTAAAAACCTTGCAAAAGCAGTGTACCTGTAATATATTCTAATTAAATATAATCCATTCATGGAGGAGGAAAGAAATGAAAAACAGAAAGAAAATTTCTATTGTTTTATCGCTGGTTGTAATATCCGCAATGGTTTTTGTGGCTTGTCAACCAAAAGGTCCTTGGGAAGGCATCGGCACTGAAGAAAATCCGATCCTTTTCGCCGCAGTTCCATCTGGCGAAACCGAGCGCGTACTATCCGGATTTGAGGACATGGCTGACTTGATTTTCGAATCAACAGGTCTTGTCATCGAACCATTCGTGGCAACAAGTTACTCAAGTGTTATTGAAGCTATGTGCCAGGACGAACCAAAAGCGCATATGGCCGCTCTGGCAACATTCTCTTATGTATTGGCACACGAAAAGGGTTGCGCAGATGTGTCATTAGTCTCAACCCGATACGGCTCTGCTTTTTACAACGGGCAATTTGTGGTATTGGCAGATAGCGATTTTGAAACACTGGAAGATTTAAAAGGCGCTTCTTGGTGTGTGCAGGATTTGCTGAGCACAAGCGGTTACATAATCCCTTCTATCATGTTCAAAGGTGTCGGAATTGATGTTAATACCGATATGGGTGAAGTGGTACAAGCTGGTTCTCACGAAGGAGCTGTGGCGGGAGTATATAATGGTGACTGCGATTTCGCCACATCGTATGTTGATGCCCGTTCCCGTGTAGAAAATGCAGATGTAGATTATCCTGATATTATGGAAGTAACCAAGGTTATTGTGGTTGAACCTGAAATTCCTAATGATGGTATTCAATTTGTTACTGGATTCCCAGAGGATGTGAAAGCGACTCTTGTGAAAGCCATCCTGGCACTTT
>CAZILY010000026.1:0-13608 GCA_964540175.1 uncultured Pelolinea sp.
TGCATTAATCTGGGAAAATATAATTGCTGGGGACTATTATTCTGAACCCTTTTCCAACGGCCTATCCCTGGTGATGAAAGAGGTTCTTGATGCTTCTGAGAAACTGGTAAAAAATTTTCAGGTATCCACGCCTGGTTTGAAAGTAAAAACGGGCAATCTTTCAGGCGGGAATATTCAACGGGTGATCGCGGGGAGAGAATTAGGATTAAAAGAAGCGAAAGTGGTGATTGCTTCCCAGCCTACGCGTGGAATTGATATAGCAGGCACAGAGGCAATCAGGCAGATGCTCCTTGAATACGCAAACCGCGGTGCAGGCGTGTTAATACTGTCAGCCGATCTTGATGAGGTGTTAGCTTTAAGTGATCGAATTATTGTTTTCTATGAAGGAGAGATCTCGGATGCCGGGCACTGGGATGAAGATATCCGCTCGCGAGTTGGCCAACTCATGACCGGTGGTGAAGGAGAACGCAATGCTAAATAAATCCCGAAAACCAGCCGCAACACCGATTTATAAAAAAATCATTGTGGGAGCTGGCACTCAGATTGCAAATTACACAATTATCCTCTTTATCTCAATCTCTATTGGGGCGTTAGTGATATTTTTATCAGGCATGGATCCGCTTGCTGCTTATCTGGCGCTGATTAAGGGTGCATTTGGCAATTGGATCAAAACTGCTGATACATTGGATCGCTCTACAGTGATGATCCTGGCGGGTATCGCAGGTACACTTGCATTCAGAACAAATGTGATCAATCTCGGCCTGGAAGGGCAGCTATATATCGGCGCTTTCGCGGCTGCGCTGGTTGGGTTTTCCATCACAGGATTGTCGAAAGCAGTTCATATTCCTTTATGCTTAATGGCTGGAATGCTTGGTGGAGCTTTTTGGACTTTACCGGTCATCTACATGAAATTACGCTGGAATATCACTGAATTAGTCACGACCTTGATGATGAATTATATTGCTATCCGGTTTACTGAATATTTAATCGCTTTTCCCTTTAAGGATCCAACCGCGCGTTTAGCTGGCTCCCCGGTATTAGAAGCGAGCGCTCGACTCCCGAAACTTATTCAGGGATCCACCTTGAACATTGGTTTTATTATTGCTATTGCTACAGCAATATTCATTTTCTGGTTTCTTTTCAAATCCAAAACTGGCTATGAGATGCGGATGGTTGGATTGAACAAGGACTTTGCCGCTGCATCTGGAATCCCTGTTAACCGCAGTTATACGCTCGCAATGATGATGAGTGGGGCAATCGTGGGATTAGGTGGTGCGATCATGATCACAGGATTTTTTGGCAGATTCCTCGGCTCATTCTCGTCGGGTTATGGATGGGACGGCATGATGATTGCGCTGCTTGCTCAGAACCATCCCCTGGGTGTGATTCCGGCTTCGTTATTTTACGGCGCATTGGCAAATGGCGCTCTCGCCATGCAGTCGGCAACAGGCGTCCCACAAACTGTGGTTGTGATGGTAAAGGGGACGGTCGTGTTCTTTGTGACGGTTACGGTATTCGTCCGCTTTATTAGAAGGAGACTCACAAAATGGGTAACTTAGATTTTGGCAGCATCTTTACACTCACATTATTCGCGGCTACGTTCCGTATGGCAACGCCGATACTCTTCGCGACGATGGGTGGAATTTTCTCCAGTCAATCAGGTATCTTTAATGTCGGGCTGGAATCTCTTCTGATCATCGGCGCATTTTTTGCTGTGGTTGGAAGTGTGAAAACCGGCGACCCCATGGGTGGGCTGCTTTTCGCAGTAATTGCCTGCCTTATCGCTTCCCTTATTTTTGCTTTGCTCCATCTTGAGTTAAAAGCCAACGCGATTATTGTAGGATTGGCAATGAATATTTTTGCCGCAGGCATGACTAATTACTTGCTGGTGGAAATGCTGGATGCAACCGGGGTTTACCAATCCGATCTGATCATCGGGTTCAAAGAAGTTCATATACCCTTTATTAAAGATATTCCATTTTTGGGTGATCTGGTCAGTGGGCATTTCCCGCTGGTATATGTAGCGTTTCTGAGTGTTTGGGTTGTCTATTTAATTCTTTATAAGACCCCATTCGGTTTTCATCTGAGGGCTGTGGGTGAAAAACCACAGGCAGCTGAATCTATTGGTATTAATCCTAAGAAAATGAAATATTTTGGATTACTTTTCAGCGGCTTGATGAGCGCATTTGGAGGAACTTTTTTATCCTTGTCCTACCTCAATTTGTTTGCTGAGGGCATGACTGCAGGACGTGGGTGGCTTGCGTTGGCTGCTATCAATTTCGGCGGCAGCAAACCAGTGCGCAGTTTGATCGCATGCCTGATATTCGGCTTCGCGGATGCGTTGGCAGTTCGCCTACAGCAATTTGGCCTTCCATCACAGATCGTATTGATGCTGCCATACGTATCTACTTTGATCGTCTTATTAGTTTCAGCAATTTCGGATGAACGTAAGAAAAAAGCAGCAGCTTCAAAGCATAAAAAATTAAGTACAGTTAAGGCATAGATCAATAAAAAGGAATTATCTGAAGTTTCTGGTAATAAAAGTAACCAGAATTAAATCATTTTCAAGCAAATTATATTGAGAGATTTAAATTGGAGAAAATGTAAGTGAAAATCATTGTACTGGGAGCTGGCGGTTGGGGGGCGCTTGTGGGTGCTTATCTGGCTGGTGCAGGGGCTGATGTGACCCTTCTATTCCGAAGGCAGGCACATGTTGACGCAATTAAAAAGAACGGCGGCCAGTTAATAATACAAAAACCCGAAGGTAATATATCTGTGCCTGTTAATGCGACGGTAAATCCTGAGGAAGTGAGTGATGCGGATTTGCTGATCGTTGCAGTCAAGAATCACGATACAAAAACTGCCCTGCATAGTGTTCGGCACGTGAAGGTGAAAACTGTCGCATCTGTTCAGAATGGGTTGGGGCATGGAAACTTTCTGAAAAAGATCTATCCACAAGCAGAAATCTTGCGGATTGTGAGCCGGGTTGCAGGGTCGCTGATTGATTATGGCAGTGTGCGGAGGGGGGATGATGATTTTCCTACCTGGATAGGGAATCCGTTTCTTGGAATCACACCATTTGTAGAAGAAATATCCGCATTATTTAATGAAGCTGGGCTTCCATGTGAGGTGTCCGAAGATATTGAGGGAGTTGAATGGTGCAAGGTTGTATGGTGGACTCCCTCCTCGATAACTGCTGTGATGGCAAGACTTCCACAAACTGAAGTAATGCAGTCGCCTGATTTTGCCTATTTAATGGTGATGATCACTCGCGATATGGTTAGAGTTGCCAAGTCATTGGGAGTTGAAATACAGGATTATCCAACGATCGAGGTAATGGATAGATGCACAGGAAGCATCGAGGAAGGGGTGCGGAATGTGATTCGGCATGGGAAGGAATGGGAAGACCGGGGAGGAAAAGGATACAAGCAGGCGATGCTCCTGGATATCGAACGGGAACGTAAAACTGAGATTGAAGAAACTGGCGGGTATATTTGGCGTATTGCAAAAAGGAAGGGAATTGGTATTCCGTTTCTTGATACGGGATATCGGATCGTACGCGGTTTGGAGACTCGTTTTTAATGTTAATCGACGCGCACATCCATTTATGGAGTCAGGACCCGGACAAGTATCCATGGAGCCCTATTGGGGGATATATTCCGGAAAAGAGTGCACCGATAGAGGATTTTCTTCGTTTGATGGATCAGACAGGTGTGGATCGGGTTGTGGTTGTGCAGCCAACTTCCTATGGGTGGGATAATTCATATATTATGGATGCTTGTTCAGTGGAGGGAGACCGTTTCAAGAAGGTTGTATTGGTTAATCCGGTTTCACCATTTGCCAGCGATGACCTGATGAAATTGGTTGAAAAGGGTGCGGATGGATTGCGGATAAACTTGCATCTACAACCGATCGAGAAATGGAAAAACGATAAATATTTTTCGCTGATTGATGCAGCCCAAACTTTGGAGATTCCGATTTGTTTTCAGCTAACACCTGACTACTTTCCCTTGGTCCGCAGCCTGGCTATTCGGTTCGAGAGTATTAATATAGTTCTTGATCATCTCGGAAGACCACGGAAGGGGTGCTGCCTAGAAGATAAATCATTTGACGAATTATTAAAATTAGCAGAATATAAAAACATTTTTGTTAAATTATCAGGGTTGAACTATTTCTCTGAGGAAACTAAACCATATCGAGATACTTGGCCGCTGCTGCACGCTGCCAAAGAGGCGTATTCAGAAAAACGGTGTATGTGGGGATCTGATTATCCTTTTGTAAATGATCATTGGTCCTATGAAGAGGATTTGGATTGTTTCAAGAAAGGGTTGGGATTTAGTGAAAGTGATCTGGAATGGATTCTTGGAAGAACAGCAGAAACTATTTGGTGGAGTGTTTAATTAAATAAATGAAAAAAACGTTGTTAATTAATAATGGTAAAGTTTGGCAGGATGGCGGGCTGCAGAAAGTTGATATTTATATTCAAGATGGGAAAATAAAAGATTTACTTCCCGCAGCTAAGAATGGAATAGATTCATCCATAATTATCAACGCATCCAATTGTTATGTTTTTCCTGGAGGTGTGGATATTCATGCTCATATTCAGGATGGGGCAGAAACTTTTTTCTATGGAAGCAGTTCAGCTGTGAAAGGCGGTACAACAACTGTATTAGACATGCCGCCCTTTAAAACTGTAACGAATAGAAAACAATGTGAGCAGAGAATTCAGTGGGGAGAGGGCGAATGTGTCAGTGACTTTGGATTAACCGGGGGGATCATTATTGATCTGGATGATTTAGAAAATCTGGATGAAATACGTGATTGTGGTGTGCGCCAGTTTAAGGTGTTTATGCTGTCAAACCCTCCCGTAGAGGTGTTGTGGAGGTCAGTCCAATTCGCGGCTAGGTCTGGTTTGCGGTTGGTTGTTCATATGGAGGAGCCATCTCTTTTAAAGAAAGTTGACTGGGATGATCCATTGGGTTTTCCGAAGGCCAACTCGGCAGAAGCAGAAAATGTTGCTGCCGCGCATCTATTGGAGATGGCACGAGCGGCGGGGGCACCTATCCATGTATGCCACGTTTCATCTGCACGTACTGCAGAGTTGATTGATCAGTATAAGGGTTGGGGAACTGATGTGACTGCGGAAACAGCCCCACATTATCTCATTTTAAATGAGGATGCTTTCTTTACACAACCTGACCGAGTTGTCGTTACGCCAGCTCTACGCAAAGAAAGGGACAATATTGTTTTATGGCAAGCGTTGGAAGATGGGGTGATTGATGTAGTCATCAGTGACCATTTTTTAGGAGCATTACCTAACTCAACCAAGGAGCGCCCATCTGCGAAAGATGCTGAACCTGGTATTGCTGGTTTGGAAATGACGCTGCCGTTGTTGTTTGACCAAGGAGTAGCCGCCGGAAAAATATCATTGAAACGGTTTGTAGAGATACTATCTACTACCCCTGCGAAATTGGCAGGCATTGGCGATCGAAAGGGGAAGATTGAGAAAGGGATGGACGCGGATTTGGTGATATTCAACCCTGAAAAAAATTGGGAAGTACATAGTTTGGGAGCAGGATCAAGAATATCAACTTTGCCGTATGAGGGTTGGCAGCTGAAAGGAAAGATTGAACAAACTATAGTGCGGGGTAAAGTGGTCTGGGATGGAAAAAAAATTGTATGCGAGCGTGGATGGGGAAAATATATTCCTGCCAATGATTTAATATAGAGAATAATCTATTCGGAGAATAAGATATGGCAATTGATCTTTTGATAAAAAATGGAACAGTGATCACGATGAATCCTAAGCGGGAAGTTATTGAACATTGTGATGTGGCAGTCGATAAGGGCAAGATTATCGATATTAAACCAAAAATAACTCTTCAAGCAAAAAAAACGTTGGATGCTTTAGGGTGCGTTATCAGCCCAGGTTTTATCAACGGGCATTCACATGTCTATCAATCTTTGATCGAGGGACTTGGATATGATATGCATTTTAACCCATGGAATTGGCGATTTCTGTTTCCTGTGGTTTCGCAGATCACGCCAGAAGATGCCAAAGCCAGCGCGACATTGGCCGCATTGGAAATGATCAAAAATGGTGTTACAACCATCTCTGACCATTGGTATCTGCACACTGATATGGAGAATATTTATAAAGTCACGGATGTTTTTGACCAATCTGGTATGCGCGCACAAATGGTATATGGCTTCCTTGATGAAACTTTTGCCGGTTTAAAGAGCGATAGTGATGAGATGACGATGGTCAAGAGTGAGGATCTTCTAATCGATGAAGCCCGTAAATTCTATCAAACATGGCATGGTAAAAAACGAACGACTGTAGCTATGGGACCGGGTTCTACAGAAGATATCAGCGAAAGCTTGATGTTAAAAGTGGTTGCGTTAAGTAAAGAGCTTGATATTAATGTCAGCACACATGTGGCAGGTTGGATTGAGATTAACACTTATACTATCCGCCAATTTGGTGAACGTGATCTTGAACATTTTCACAACTTAGGCCTGACCGGGCCAAAAGGGGTCATGTTCCATGCTGTATGGCTGTCTGATCGAGAGATTGAAATTATGGCACAAACAGGAACAAAAGTTGTTCACTGCCCAATTGCAAACGCTTATCTCGGGTACGGCATTTCTCCCATCAGTCACTTCCTGAGCCGTGGGATTACTGTTGGGCTTGGTACTGATGGAGCTGCCAGTTATACATATGATATGTTGGAGGTTGCGCGTACTGCGGGAATGCTGCAAAAAGCGTCTAAATTGGATGCTGAAGCGGTGACAGCGGAAGAATTGTTGGAAATGCTTACCATCAAAGGAGCAAAAGTCTTGGGTATTGACGATGAAGTTGGGTCTCTTGAAATTGGTAAAAGAGCAGATGTAATCGTGGTGGATTTTAAAAAACCGCATCTGCTTCCTGTGGGCAGATGGCTTCCTAAACTAATCTACAGTGCAAGGGGAAGTGATGTAACACATACCATTGTTGATGGTAAGGTGCTGATGGAATCGGGAAGAGTTATCTCTTTGGATGAAGAGAAAGTGCTTGAGAGCTCACTGGCGGCCCGAGAAGATCTGATTGAACGAGCTGGCCAGGAAACAAAGGACTTGCTCGCTATGCCGTGGCCCAAAAGTGGCCCAGCATGGCGTTCCCTCGTAAAATAGAATAGTGATGATGGGTAATACTATGTGGAAGGAGATAGCTTAGTGGAAAGAATAACCATAATTGTAAACGGAAATGAATTGTATGTAAAAGAGAAATTTCTCGAATGGCCGTTGGTTCGTTTCTTGAGGGAAGAGCTTCGTCTAACAGGGACGAAGCAGGGGTGCAACAGCGAGGGTACTTGTGGCCTATGCAAAGTGATTATCAATGGCAAAGCCAAGATCTCGTGCAAAGCAATAATGGCTGATCTTTCGGGCGCAAACATTGAAACTATCGAAAACCTTGCAGTTAGTGGAAACTTACCGCACCCATTATTACAGACGGTCATTCAAGATGGTATTTTTCAGTGTGGTTTCTGTGCACCTGGAGCGATCTTGTCTGCTAAGGCATTATTGGATCGGAATTTAAATCCTACACAAAAAGAGATTGAACGGGCAATATCTGGTGTTCTTTGCCGATGTGCTGGTTTGAATCGGATGGACCAATCGATAGCTCGTGCTGCAGCGATTATGCGGGGAGATGAAGAAAGTACATGGACTGAAGAAGATACGGACAATGAATATATGATGCTGGAAAAACTTACCGGTAAGCTCGTATTTACTGACGATTTGAGATTCCCAGATATGTATTACGCGAAAGCTCTACGGGCAAATGTGGCACATGGGATGGTAAAGAAAGTTGATTTTTTTGAAGCGGAAAAAATGGAAGGCATTATTCGTATTTTAACCAGTAAGGATATTCCAGGTGAAAATGCGTTTGGGCTGATCGTTCCTGATCAAACAGTATTTTGTGATCATGAGGTTCGGTATGTTGGTGACACATTGGCTCTGGTTATTGGTGAAACAGAGGAGCAAATAGAAACTGCATTGAAAGCGATCAAAGTGGAAATAGATCCGCTACCAGTTATTCGCAACATAACTGACGCGCTGAAACCTGATGCGCCAGTCCTCCATTCACGACTGAAGGATGTTTATCCGGATATGCCCAATGTACTTAAACATTTCCATCTTTCTAAGGGAGATATAGAAAAAGGTTTTGCAGAAGCCGACCTTATATATGAGCAATCATATAAAGTTCCCTTTGTTGAACATGCCTATATGGAAACAGAAACAAGTATTGGGAAGCTTGAAGAGGATGGAACCGTAAAAATTTATGTTGGAAGCCAGGGCCCCACGGATGACCGTTGCCAGATCGCGAAAGTACTTGGAATGGATGAGGAAAAAGTGCAAATTGCTCATATGTATATGGGGGGCGGATTTGGTGGAAAAGAGGATATTTCCGGGCAGATTCATGCTGCGCTGGGTGCAGTAGTGACTGGTAAGCCAGTGAAAGTTCATTGGGACAGAAAAGAATCTTTATTCGTCAGCTACAAACGGCATGCGGCTGAAATGCATTACAAAGTTGGCGCCACGAAAGATGGGCGCCTTACTGCTGCGGAAATTTCTGTATACGGTGATACAGGTGCTTATGCATTATCCGGAGAAGCAGTTCTTTTTAGGATGATGGCGTTTGCCTGCGGACCATACGAGGTTCCTCATGTTGAGGTAAATACTTATGCGGTGCATACCAATAACACCCCATGCGGCGCTTTCCGTGGGTATGGAAGTCCCCAGGTGACATTTGCGGCAGAAAATCATTTTGAGCATATGATCCAAGAATTAGGCCTTGATCCGATAGAAACCAGATTAATGAATGCTTTGGATATTGGAAAAGCAACCATCACGGGTGATGTCCTGACAAAAGAGGTGGGTGCGGGTATGGTCGAATGCCTAACTGCGGTGAAAGCTGAGTTGGCAAGAACCGAAATGCCGAAAGTTGAAGCAAATGAAAAGCTTGGTGTGGGAATTGCCTGCGCGTATAAGAATGTGGGGCTGGGATCTAATATCCCGGATCAAGCAGGAGCTCTTGTTGAATTGGAAAAGGATGGCAAACTCCTTGTGCGCCACGGCGCAGCAGATATGGGGCAGGGTTCCAACCAGGTAATGGCTGTGATTACTTCACAAGTTTTTGATATTCCGGTCTCTGGTATTCGTGTACATACAGGGGATACACGTTTTGACCCACATGGAGGTATGACGACTGCTTCACGGGCAACTTTTATTTCAGGGAATGCGGTTCTGATGGCTGCCGAGGGTCTTAAGAAACTCCTTTGGAAAGCGGTCGCAGACAAATTTGATGCCTCTGTTGATGATTTGACGATTCGCGATGGAAAGTTTATTGGTATAAAAAGCGGGCAGGAATATATAAGTCTAATAGAGCTTGCCAATAATGATGAAAAATACCAGTTTGAGTCCAGTTACGACGCACCTAAAACACAACCGCCTCCCGAACACAGTGAATCGTATCCAGAAGTACCAGATGCGCCGCTGCATTTTGCGTATGATTTTGGTGCCCAAGCTGCGATTGTAGCTGTAAACGAAGAAAAAGGATCGGTTCGTGTGTTAAAAATTATCGCCGCGCACGACTCTGGAACTCCGCTCATTTATAAGAATGTGATTGGCCAGTTGGAAGGCGCGGCTATTCAGGGGATGGGTTATGCGTTGAGCGAATCTTTTGAGCTTGAAAACTCTATTCCAAAATCACTAAAACTGAAGGATTTAGGGCTTCCAAGGTTTCGTGATTTACCTGAGATTGTAGCGATTCCGATCACTGACCCACATCCGAAAGGTCCATTTGGGGCGAAAGGGATGGGTGAATTAGCAATTACACCAGCTGCCCCTGCTATCGTGAATGCTATTCATAATGCAGTAGGTGTGTGGATGAGGGAATTACCTGTTACAAAAGAAAGATTATTAGAAGCTATTCGGAAGAAGCGGAAGATGGAGGAGAAGTAATATGGATCGGTTAAAGAATAAAGTTGTACTATTCGTTGGCGCTGGAGAACATTTAGGCCGTAGTGCACCTCTGTTGTTCGCCCAGGAAGGGGCGAAATTGGTGATCGTTGCGCGCAGAAAGAATGTATTAGAAGAAACAGCTGAGATGATCAGAGGAAAAGGCGGTGAAGTTACAATATTCCAGGGCAGCGCGACAAATAAAGAAGATGTCGAGAAAATGATAACAACAACTGTAAATACGTATGCAAAATTAGATGTCCTCTACAATAATATTGGCGGGGGTTGGGTGGAATTGGATAAGAAGCTGCATGAAATATCTGACGAGGCGTATAAGCGGATCATCGCCAGCAACCTGACTGCAATTTACAACACAAGCAAAGCGGCAGTTATCCAATTCTTGAAACAAGGAAAAGGCGGTGCCATTGTAAATATCGCCGCTTCTGAGAATGTACGCCGTATGGCTAATCCTTTATATGCATATACCAAAGCGGGCATGATTGATTTTGCGAAGAATTTAGCTAATGATTATCTTGAAGATAAAATTCGGGTGAACTGCCTGCTGCCAGGATTGTTTGCTTATGAAGCAATAAAAGATCCCGAGGTTTCACCTATTCCAACACCGATAATTCGACGACAACCAAAAACTGCACGGCAAGGTGAGCCGAGTGATTTGGCATACGCGGGATTATTTCTCGCTAGCGATGAGGCAAGTTTTATCACTGGACAAGCGTTTGCAGTCGATGGTGGTGATAGCGTAAAGTTAGTGGATTTGGTTCTAGAATAAGTTTGAAAGGAGTAAAAGATGTCCGAACTGATTAAAAACTTAGTACAAAAGGCAAGAAAAGCGCAAGCACAGGTTGAGTTTTGGTCACAGGAGCAGATTGACGAAATGGTTGCTTCTGTGGGTTGGCAGGCGTATTCACATGCTGAAGAATGCGCTGTTTTGGCTTTTGAAGAAACTGGCATGGGGATTTATGAGGATAAGCTGATTAAACACCAAAAGAAAACATTAGGCGCATTGCGGGATCTGCATGGATTAAGGACTGTTGGCTTAATTGAAGAGGATCAAGAATTAGGCCTGTTGAAGTACGCGAAACCAGTTGGAATAATTGGTGCGTTAACCCCGGTTACAAATGCCAGTGCAACCCTGCCAGGTAATTGTCTACCGATGTTAAAAACCCGAAATGCGGTGATATTCGCATCTCACCCCCGCGCGAAAAAAACTTGTAAGCTTAATGTTGAAATAATGCGCAAGGGCTTGGCACAGGTGGGGGCACCAGAGGATTTAATTCAGTGTATTGAAGAGCCATCAATTGAATTAACCCAGGAGTTAATGAGGGAGGTGGATCTGGTTATTGCAACAGGGGGAGCCGGGATGGTTAAAGCAGCGTATTCCAGTGGAAAACCAGCTTATGGGGTTGGCGCGGGAAACGCGATAACGATCGTAGATGAAACAGCAGATCTGGATGCTGCGGCAAAAAAGATTTTTCTCGGAAAAACATTTGATTATGCTACATCCTGTTCTTCAGAGAATTCAGTTGTGATCCAAGAATCTATTTTTGATGTCTTCGTCGAGAAGTTGAGAGGGAATGGAGGGTATCTTTGCAGTGCTGAAGAAAAGGAAAAATTACGAAAGGCTATGTGGCCGGATGGAAAGCATCTTAATAAGGAGATAGTTGCCCAAAGTCCTGAGGTGATCGCAAAAATCGCGGAAATTAAAGTGCTTGAGGGTACCAAGTTCATCATGGTTCTGGGTGAGAAAATTGGACCAGAAGACTTGTTCTCTGGTGAAAAATTATCCATTGTCCTTACGTTGTGGAAATACTCAGAATTTCAGGATGCAATTGAATTTATTCAAAATATCACTGCATACAGCGGTGCTGGACATAGCTGCGGGATCCATACATCCAAAGAAGAACATATACGGATGCTGGGGGAACAAGCGAGAGTAAGCCGAATTATGGTTAACCAACCGCAGAGTTATGGAAACAGTGGAAATTATAATAATGGTATGCCGATTACTTTAACGTTGGGGTGCGGTACATGGGGAAACAATATAACAACGGAAAATATCTACTGGAAACATTTTCTTAATATCACATGGGTATCCAGACCTATTGATCCAATTATTCCAGATGAAGGAAAGTTGTTTGGGGAGCATTGGAAAAAGTATGGAAAATAACGGATAATTCATTGGTTAAGTTAACAAGCAAAATCATATCGAAGACTGGAGAACCTGTTCCATGACGAAAAGAAAAGAAATCAAGAAAATTGACCTGTCTGTAAATTTCGCATATTGGGAAAAAACGAAAGACTTGATCGATCAGTTAATTGATATCATAATGAATTACCGCCAAAGCGGTCATCCGGGAGGATCACGTTCAAAGGTGCATGTGATGCTTGCCACAATGCTGAGCGGTGTGATGCGTTGGGATATTCGGCACCCGGAGAAACGATTCGCGGACCGTTTTATACTGGCGGCTGGCCACACAGTTCCCCTTGTATACTGCACGCTGGCAGTGTTAAACGAAGCAATGCGCATTAAATATGAACAAACCAAGGATGAGAAATATTTAATTGCACATGCAGACAAGAACGCATTGTATTGGGAAGATCTGCTTACATTTCGTAAGCGTGGGGGGCTTTCTGGGCATGCGGAAGTTGTTGAAAAATCATTATTCCTGAAATTTAACACCGGGCCTTCTGGGCATGGCAGTCCAGCAGCAGCAGGAGAAGCGTTAGCTTTAAAACGTGCGGGTATTGGTGAGGTGAAAGTGTTCGCGTTGGAAGGGGAAGCAGGACTTACTCCGGGTGTGGTGCATGAAACCATGAATTCTGCCTGGGGATTGAAGTTGGACAACCTGGTGATGTTAGTGGACTGGAATGATTATGGCATTGACAACCACCGCGTAAGCGACGTTGTTTATGGGACACCGACGGATTGGTTTGCACCGCATGGTTGGCGGGTCTATGGTACTGAAGATGGCAGCAGTTGGGAGGCTGTGGCAGAAACAATGCTGGCATTGATGAATGATGAAAACCCGGAAAAGAAACCGGGAGCGGCCTGGTTTAAAACGCGCAAGGGACGCGGGTATCTGAAATATGATAATAAATCGCATGGGTCTCCGCATGCAATGAACAGCGCATTGTTTTGGGAAACGAAGAAGGAATTTGCGGAAAAATACAACGTGTCTTTCGACAATTTTGGTGGGGAAGCACCTGAAACCGATGTGCTTATGCAAGAAGAATTTAAACATAATTTAGAGGTAGTTATCGGTGTTCTGAAAAACGATCAGGTACTTGTAGATTACCTGGCCGATGTACTTGTGGAAATAGGTGGAAGCGTCCCTGAGGAAATCTCCACATTTCAATTAACGGCAAAGAAGAACCCATTTGAGGATGTGACCTTATATGATTATAAAAAATATCCTGAAGATCTATTTGAAGCGCCCGGATCTATGGCTGCTAACCGAGCTGCATTAGCAAAATGGGGCGCGTGGGTGAACGCGTTTGGCGCGAAAAAGTACCAGAGGCCGCTTTTCATGGCTTGTTCAGCAGACCTGGCAGGATCTACGAACATTGCAGGTTTTGCCCAGCCCTATT
>CAZILY010000027.1:0-13498 GCA_964540175.1 uncultured Pelolinea sp.
GGATTTCGCTCATCAACAAGATTAGCAAATACGCCATCAAGCATGATGTTAGGTGTGCTCCAGTCTAACCGGGACAACATCATTATTGCCCTTGAATGCCTGCAAGAACAGCTCTCTGTAATTAGATCCTCTCTCCTTGAAAATAACCCTGGTCAATTAAAATCTATCCTTGATTCATCTCTGAATCATTATCAATCCTTGGTTCAATAGAACTGTATCCATTATGAAAATCCATCGCTCAGTACAAACCAGGCAAATCAAAACAATCCCCCACCCCCTCAATGCTGGTGTCAAAGTCCCGGGGTCCAAATCCCTGACTAATCGCGCTTTGCTCATAGCTGCTCTGGCAGTTGGCACCACCGAGCTGACTAACGCACTTTTTTCCGATGATACCTGTTATTTTGTGAAAGCCCTCCAAACCCTGGGGGTCAATATTACTCAGGACCCCCAAAATACCTGTATGACGATAACTGGGTTGGGAGGATCTTTCCCGGCACAACAAGCCGACATATATATTGGTAATGCGGGTACCGCTGCGCGATTTCTCTCCGCATTTCTCACTCTTGGGAATGGATCCTACACTTTGGACGGTGATTCCCGCATGAGAAAACGCCCTATCGGTGATTTGATAAATGCGCTAAAACAGTTGGGAGCCAATGTCGATGTGATCAACAACTATCAATCATCCATTTGCCTTCCAATAAAGATTTCAGCTTCGGGACTTCCGGGTGGAAAAACCAAAATTACTGGGAACATCTCTTCCCAATTCCTGTCTGCTTTGTTAATGACAGCCCCTTATGCTAATACACCTGTTCAAATTAAAATCACTACAGAACTCAATTCCAAACCTTATGTAGACATGACTTTGGCAGTCATGGCCGAGTTTGGTATTGAAGTTGAGCATTATGATTACAGCAGCTTTCAGGTACATCCTTCCCGTTATTCCTCACACTCGACATATTCAATTGAATCTGACATATCGTCCGCATCCTACTTTTTCGCTGCTCCTGCCATTTGCGGTGGGTCCCTTACCGTAAAAAACATCAACCGCAGATCGAAACAGGGTGACATCCAATTCCTGGATATATTAGCTAAAATGGGATGTGTCATCAAAGAACATGAAAACTCTATTGAAGTTATTGGTGCCGCAGAATTGATTGGTCTGGATGTGAACATGCAGGATTTCTCTGATACAGCTCAGACGCTGGCAGTGGTGGCGCCGTTTGCCACAACACCCACTCGTATTCGCGGAATATCCTCTGCCCGTCTCAAAGAGACAGATCGCATATCAGCTGTTTGCTCAGAACTGCAAAGAATTGGCGTGTGTGTCACTGAGCATAGTGATGGCATGACAATTTACCCATCCTCTGAAATCCACGATGCACTTGTTCAAACTTACAATGACCACCGCATGGCAATGGCTTTTTCCCTGATCGGTTTGCGGGTGCCCGGGATAATGATCAATGATCCCGGCTGTGTTTCTAAAACTTTTCCTGACTTTTATAACGTACTGGAAACATTGCGATGATATCTCTCGGCTTGATTGGTTATCCATTGGCACACAGTCTTTCTCCAAAAATTCACGGAGCAGCTTTAGATTATTGTGGATTGGAAGGGGGTTATTCCCTTTTCCCTATTACTCCCAATGACCGGCCAGGTTTAATAAGTATGCTTAACCGCATTCGCAGCAGCGAGATAGCGGGCGTGAATATTACCATCCCGCATAAGCAAACTATCATCCCGTTGCTGGATGAATTATCTTCGACGGCTCGAGCTGTTGGTGCAGTGAATACTATATCCATGCAAAACGGTAAATTGACTGGAGACAACACTGATGCCCCCGGGTTTATGGCTGATTTACACGAATTTCTAGGCAGGGATACTTTCAATCAAGGAGAAAGCAAAAACGCTTTGTTATTAGGCGCAGGTGGAGCAGCACACGCTGTTACTTATGCACTTGTCAACGATGGTTGGAAAGTTGCCCTCGCTGCTCGTCGTCCAGAACAAGCACAGGCTCTCATTGCCCAATTCCCGGATCATGATTCCAATTTAACCAGTACTAACTACACTGCTGAAGCTCTCCTATCTACAATTCCTACTCCGCGTTTAGTCATCAACACTACACCGGTTGGTATGTCGCCTAACATCAAAAATTCTCCCTGGCCTGAGAGCTTGCCATTACCTCTTCGGTCTGCTTTTTATGACCTAGTTTATAACCCGCGTGAAACAAAATTCGTTCTTCACGCACGTGCTGCAGGACGGCGTGCCTGTACTGGTTTGGGAATGCTGGTAGAGCAAGCAGCACTGGCTTTCGAAATTTGGACGGGGCTAAATGTACCCCGAGAATCTTTATTTTCTTTTCTGGAGGAAAAATGAGCTTACGATATTTAACTGCAGGCGAATCACATGGGCCCTCTATAACAGCGATATTGGATGGGCTACCCGCCGGTCTCACGCTTGATAGATCGATCATTGACTTTGAACTTACTCGCCGCCAAAAAGGTTTTGGATCTGGCAGACGAATGGAAATCGAAAAGGATACTGTAATTATTTTAAGCGGGGTTATGGATGGGAAGACGATCGGCGCGCCGATAGCCTTGCTGGTTGAAAATGTAGACCATGTAAAATGGAAAGGCAAAGCCATAGCTCCGATGACCACACCGCGGCCAGGTCACGCCGACCTAACAGGAGCGGTTAAATACGGGTATCATGATTTGCGCCCATCGCTTGAGCGAGCTTCTGCCCGTGAGACTACCATGCGCGTGGCAGTAGGAGCGGTTTGCCAACATTTCCTATCGCAATTTGGCATTATTGTCGGTGGGTATGTGCGGGCCATTGGCGGAATTGAAGCGGACATAAAAGAAAGCGATCTTGCGGTTCGTTTTCAGGCATCCGAGAGGAATGATGTCCGCTGCCCCGATCCTGCCGCTGCTGAGAAGATCAGATCTCGTATTGAAGAAATTATCCGGAGTAGAGATACTTTGGGCGGCGTGATTGAAGTTTTTGCGACAAATGTACCAGTTGGACTGGGTTCCTTTTCACAATGGGATCGCCGCCTTGATGCACGTCTGGCGCAGGCACTCATGTCTGTCCAGGCCATAAAGGGAGTTGAAATCGGAGATGCCTTTGAAAATACTCGTTTGTTGGGGACAAAAGCGCACGATGAAATCCGGCTGGATGGCACGCTGTTAAAGCGCCCAACAAATCGGGCAGGTGGTATTGAAGGTGGGATTTCCAATGGAAAGCCTATCATCATCCGCGCCGCCATGAAACCCATTGCCACAACCCTCACACCGCAAATCACTGTTGACCTGAAAACCGGCGAAGAAGACCTGACCAAGTACGAACGCTCCGATTTTTGCCCTGTTCCTCGTGCCATTCCCGTTCTCGAAGCAATGGTTGCCTTTGTATTGGCCGACAGCCTTATTGAAAAATTAGGTGGCGACTCTCTTGCCGAGATGAAACCTCGTTTTGAAGATCTACGACAGGCGCGGCTTAAAGATCTTCCAATGGAAAATAAATTAGTTAACTGGTGGAAATAGAGTATGCACATTTATTTATATGGTCCATCAGGTAGTGGAAAATCTACGGTTGGTAAATTATTGGCTCAGGCTCTCAAATTGCCTTTTCTTGATTTAGATACTGAGATCGAGAATGTTTTCGGGCAATCCATTCCAAATTTTATTAATGAAAAAGGAGAGGAAGCTTTTCGTAATTTAGAAACCAGCATCCTAAATAAAAGTGCTGCTGGTGCAGAGAAAGTCATTGCCCTTGGCGGCGGAACATTGCTGCGCGAAGAGAATAATACCCTGGCCCAAACACATGGACAAGTGGTTTTTCTCAAGGCAGACTTATCCATACTCTCAATGCGGCTTGCGCTGGACACCAATCAGCGCCCTTTGTTGACTGGTGAACTCAAAACATCTCTCAAATCACTTCTAAAGGAGAGACAAGCACATTACACTTCATTCCCTATGTGTGTAGATGCCTCTCTATCACCAGATCAAGTGGCCTGGAATATCCAACGACAGCTGGGGCGCTATCATCTCCGAAAAATGGGTCCCGGTTATGATGTGTTGATACAGGCAGGCAATTTGGAAATCCTCGGCAAGATGCTGAACAAGCGGAGAGGTCGTGGACCTGTATTAGTAGTGAGTGATACAAATGTCGCGCCACTGTACTCTGATCAAGCATTAGCTTCTTTGCAAGCAGCTGGATATACCGCCAGCAAATTAGTCATCCCCGCTGGTGAAGCGCATAAGACTATCGAAACAGTTTCGTATATATGGCGTGGATGCCTGGATGCAAACCTGGACCGTAAAAGCACCATCATTGCTCTGGGTGGCGGCGTGGTTAACGACATGGCTGGCTTTGCTGCAGCAACTTTCATGCGCGGTTGTCGATGGGTAGCCATCCCTACCACGGTGCTTGCCATGGTAGATGCCAGCATCGGCGGAAAAACCGGCTTCAACCTTCCTCAAGGGAAAAACCTAGTGGGTGCATTCTATCCGCCGCTGTTTGTGCTGGCTGACCCGAATGTTTTATCCACACTACCCGAACGGTTCTTACGTGCTGGATTGTCGGAAGTGGTAAAGCACAGTATTATCGCCGATCCAGATTTATTCTCTTTATGTTCTCGGGGTTGGGAAGTGGTTACCTCCCATTTGGCGGAAGTGATCCGGCACGCAATAGCAGTCAAAGTGAAGGTGATTGAAGAAGATCCTTTTGAAGAGGGCTTTCGAGCTGCGTTAAATTTTGGTCATACGATCGGTCATGCGGTGGAACTTGCTAGCAAATTCAAAATGTTGCACGGTGAAGCTGTGGCTGTTGGAATGGTAGCTGAGGCCAAACTGGCCGAACGTTTATCAATAGCGGAGATAGGATTATCTTATATGTTGGCAGAAACACTTTCCGGGTTGGAACTTCCAGTTGAGATTCCTAAAAATTTACCGAATGCAGACCTTATCCATGCCATGAAGATGGATAAGAAAAAATCCGAAGGGATCATTCGCTTTTCGCTGCCGGTAAAAATCGGTGAAGTTATTGTAGGGTATGAAATAAATAATTTAACATTCGTATTGGAGGTAGATAAATGAAAGTTCTAATTTTACACGGTCCTAATCTGAATTTGACAGGTACACGAGAGCCTGAAATATATGGTTCAATAACCCTTGATGAGATTAATAATCGCTTGGTTGAGCAGGGGCAGGAACTTGAGGTTGAACTAATTTTCCAGCAGTCAAACCATGAGGGAGCATTGATCGATGCATTACACAATGCCTGTCAATGGGCTGATGGTGTGGTTTTTAACCCTGGTGGATATTCTCACACATCGGTTGCTCTGCGCGATGCAGTTGCGGCTATTGATATCCCTGTCGTAGAAGTACACATGTCAAACGTTTATGCGCGCGAGGACTTCAGGCATAGGTCGTTTATTTCATCGGTGTGTAAAGGCAAGATCGTTGGTTTCGGTTGGAAATCTTATTTATTGGGGTTGAAAGCAATCATCGATTAACGCCTTTCAGAGGCAAACAAAGAAAACCACCAATTACATTTATAAATATTATTGAGAAATTACGCCACTATTACTGATTCAGGACAATCACCTCTATTAGTAAACTTTCAAATAACAACAAAATTTTTTACTGTGATTTATAATTTACAGATAACTAGTGAATGAATACCCATTTAAAGAATAATTTTATGGTCCAACCCAATATTAACCTTAGCGATTTACTACGACTTATCTTTCCAACCGAGGCTATCACCTGGCTATCAGAGAAAAAAGACCCAGATCTGATGATCCAGTGGATCTGCCTTGATGTTGAAAGTGGGCGAGAGGGTGATCTTTTACTATTGCCGTCCGTGAAATTTAACAAAAAATGGTTAAAGATTGCCACAGAGCAAGGAGTGGCTGCTATTATATTAATCGGGGAAATCTCAGAATTAAAAAATATCTCACCAAAAATCCCCACTCTTCTGATTAATTCACAAAAAGATTTTCGTCAGATCCATCACGACATCACTAAACTCCTAACGAGCAAGAATTCCGTTCTCAACAAGCGAAAATTACAAATTCATACCATGCTGACCAAACTAGCTGCAGACGGTGTCGGCCTAGAAGGCCTAGCGCAGGCAATGCTTAAAATCACTCATCATGGAGTATTAATCCATGATAAGCGCCTGAACATCATCGCTGATAGACCCTCACCAGATTTACAATCCTCTTGGGAAAATGTTACAGAACAACTCCGCCAGATCGAAAACCTCCCTGCACCCCTTCATGACAGACACCAGGCTGGTGAACAAAACATTAAGCTTATTCAAAATCTTTCCGGTGGAATCTCACGTGTGATTGTTCCTATCATTGTAGGTAATATAGCCAGAGGTTATTTATCCGTGATCGGGTTTGAAGGCACTCTAGCTATTTTGGATCACCTCGTCGCAGAAGCAGGTGCTCTAATCTGCGCCATCGATATGTCACGTACTAAAGCGGTCCGTGAAACCGAAAAAAAGCTGCAAAGTGACTTGCTGACAGCTTTACTGCAAGAAGATCTCTCCCCGCGTGATGCAAAGCTGTGGATTGAAGCGATGGGTTTAGATAAAAACCAGGCCCATGCTGCTATCCAATTCATCTGGGACTCACCTAACCCACCTTCCAGAAGACGTTTGGAAACATCAATTAATGGAGAAGTTGTTCGTATGGGAATTAAAGTTATCTTGAATCCAGCCGGAGAAGCCATAATTTGCTTCTGCCAAGTTCCTCCGAATGATTATGGTTATCAATTGGCTCTTAAATTAGGGACAAATGTCCTTAAACAAACTATCAACGAATTCCCAAATGCTCCAGTTCGCTGCGGTATAGGTTCTCCTACTTCTAATTTAAATCAATGGCATATCTCATTTAGAGAGGCCGGGTTAGCTCTGGACATGGCAACCCGTTTGAAAGAAAACAAACCATTGTATTACCCAGACCTTTCTATTTACCGGCTTTTATTATTACTGGAGACCAACCCTGAACTCAAGGCTTTTCAAGAAGATACCTTGGGAGCCCTGCTTCTGCATGAAAACAGGAATGAATTCATCAAGACACTGGAAGCATTCTTTGAACAGAAAGGTAATCTTTCCCAGACAGCCAAAGTTCTATTTATTCACAGAAACACTTTGTCTTATCGCTTGAAACAAATTTCAGAAATTACCGGTTTTGACCTAAAAAACTGCGATACAGCCCTGTCAGTCCAACTTGCCCTAAAAATTTACCGAATGATGCAGGGCAAGGTTGAAATTCATTAACATTCAGGTGGTCATTGTGCAACTTGCACTATTATTAGTGCCTCTTATCAGTTATATTGCCAATAGACAAAGTTATATCTCTCAAGTAAACTATACAAAATAATTAAATAAGGAAAAATACAAGTGTCTTCATTCAACCTATCTCTTATTAGCTTAACCCTATTGCTGGTTCTTATTATCGTTATTAAGAATCCTAATTACACATGGGCAGCCAATCCGATAAGAAATAAGAAGAGCTTGGATTGAGACCAAAAGCTACTGGAAATCGCAGGGCTGCCCAAACCGGGAAGCCCTTTTTTGTTGTCTATTCAAAAATATGGAGATCAAGATGAAACCCAACAAACCAAGTGCCAAATGCAATCGAGAAAAATTTATGCAAACTTCCGAAAGAATTTTCCAACCCTCCTGCCAACCTGTTAGCATGACTCTCCGGCAAATTAGCAGCATAAAACAGCCTCAATCCGTTTTTATGCAGCGTTACAGACAAAATCAATGCCATCTGATGTCATTTCAAATCAAAAAGAAAAATAAATCCGGTCAGGTGAACAATGCGTTCTGATAAGATCAAAAAAGGTTTCGAAAGAGCACCTCATCGATCATTGCTAAAAGCAACCGGTGTGAGAGATGAGGATTTCGCCAAACCGTTCATCGCGGTGGTAAATTCTTACATTGATATTATCCCCGGACATATGCATTTGCAGTCCTATGGCAAACTGGCAAAAGACATCATCCGGGAAACTGGTGGGGTACCTTTTGAATTCAATACTATTGGGGTGGATGATGGGATCGCCATGGGACATTCTGGCATGAAGTTCAGTTTACCCTCAAGAGAATTGATAGCAGATAGTGTTGAAACCATGATTCAAGCGCACTGCTTTGACGGTATGATTTGCATCACGAACTGTGACAAAATTGTTCCTGGAATGGTAATGGGGGCACTACGAGTAAATATCCCTACAATCTTCGTTTCCGGCGGTCCAATGGAAGCAGGAAAAACCCCGGATGGGGAAATTGTCGACCTTGTGTCAGTTTTCGAGGGTGTCGGCGCATATCAGGCTGGAAAGATCAATGAGGACCAACTCAAAACCTTAGAAGATTTTGGCTGCCCAACCTGCGGTTCTTGTTCAGGGTTATTCACTGCAAATTCGATGAATTGTATGTTAGAAGTTTTAGGTTTAGCCCTTCCTTTTAATGGTTCAACATTGGCAACCAGCAAAGAGCGGATTGAACTTGTAAAACAATCTGCTCAGAAAATCGTAAAACTTGTTGAATTGGATATAAAACCAAGGGATCTTGTCACAAAACAAGCCATTGATGATGCCTTTGCATTAGACATGGCGATGGGTGGAAGCACAAACACCGTTTTGCATACACTAGCTTTCGCCCATGAAGCTGGAATAGATTATTCATTGGAACGCATCAATCAAATCGCCAAAAAGGTACCACAATTATGCAAGGTCAGCCCATCTGGCAAATGGCACATGGAAGATGTCCATCGTGCCGGCGGAGTCCCGGCAATTTTGAATGAGATCAATCGTGATTCCATATTGCATCTTGAGCGTTTATCAGTAGCCGGTGAACAACTAGGTCAATCCATAAAAGGGAAAACAATATTAGATCCACAGGTTATACGATCATTTGATAACCCACACTCTCAAACCGGTGGGTTGGCAGTTTTATTTGGAAACCTGGCTCCTGATGGCGGAGTCGTTAAAACCGGTGGTGTAGCCAAATCTATGCGCCAGCATAGCGGGCCAGCTCTGATATTTGAAAGTCAGGATGATGCCATTAGAGGGATTTTGGACAATCAAGTTAATGAAGGAGACGTGGTCGTGATCCGCTACGAAGGCCCTCGGGGTGGTCCCGGCATGCAGGAAATGCTTTCCCCAACCTCTGCAATTATGGGTATGGGCTTGGGAAAAAAGGTTGCCCTGCTCACCGATGGACGTTTTTCTGGTGGAACTCGCGGTGCTTGCATCGGACATATCAGCCCTGAAGCCGCAGCTCACGGTCCGATCGCAGCCTTAGAAAACGGAGATATTATCGAGATCGATATTGATAATAATAAACTTCATGTCAATCTTAGTGATGAGGAAATTCAGGAACGCATTCAAAAACTCCCTGAATTCAAATCAAACTCAGACAGCCCCTGGTTGAAGCGCTACTCTCGATTTGTAACCAGCGCAAATAAAGGTGCTGTGCTGATCTAATAAAAACGGAGTGTAAATATGAAAATGACCGGCGCAAAAATCATGAACGAATGTCTGGTACGCGAAGGCGTAGAAATCGTCTTCGGTTATCCTGGCGGAGCAATCATGCCTTTCTATGATGCAATGCTTGATTATCCTATTCATCATGTACTTACACGGCATGAACAAGGAGCAATATTTGCTGCTGATAGTTACGCAAGAGTATCCGGCAAAGTTGGTGTCGCGATTGCTACCTCGGGACCAGGCGGAACAAACCTAGTCACAGGTATCGCAACGGCGATGATGGATTCTACTCCAGTAGTATGCATCACCGGGCAAGTTGCGTCACACTTAATAGGCGGTGACGCTTTCCAAGAAACGGATATAACTGGCATCACTCTCCCGATAACCAAACATAATTACATGGTCACCAAAGCATCTGAACTTGCTCATGTAATTCGTGAAGCTTTCTTTATTGCCCGCAGCGGACGGCCAGGTCCAGTACTGATTGATGTTTGCAAGAACGCTCAATCCGAAGAAGCTGAATTTGAATATCAGGAAGAGATATCTCTTCCTGGCTACAAACCACCAGAACATGCGCCAATAGAGGATCTGAAAAAAGCGGTCAAACTAATTGCGGAATCAGTCCGTCCGGTAATCTTGGCCGGGCATGGAATTCAAATGTCTGGTGCTATGGACGAATTAAAATCTTTCGCTCAGAAAACACAAACTCCAGTTGCAATGACTCTCCTTGGGTTGGGTTCTTTACCAGCCTCTAACCCTTACAGTCTCGGTATGATGGGCATGCACGGTGAAGCCTATTGCAACCAGGCTATCCAAAATGCAGACCTTTTATTAGCTTTTGGGATGCGCTTTGATGATCGCGTCACCGCCCATTTACGGACATATGCACCCCGCGCGCGCAAGATCCACATTGATATTGACCCCACTGAAATCAACAAGAATGTCAAGGTAGATGTGCCTTTAGTGGGCAATCTAAAAACAGTTCTCAACGATATGATCCCTCTTGTAAAACCAAGTGACCACGAAGAATGGTTGGATCAGATCAACGAATGGAAAGAAGAAACCAAAGCACGTGACATCCTATCCTGGCCTGATGAAGAAAAACTTCATTCGGCGCATGTCATACGCGATTTTTGGGAGAAAACTGCTGGTGACGTGATTGTTACCACCGGTGTTGGACAGCACCAGATGTGGGCCGCTCAATATTACCAATTAGAACAACCGTATCGGCTGGTCACCTCTGGAGGAGCCGGGACAATGGGCTTTGGTTTGCCAGCAGCCATCGGCGCATGGTTCGCTTGCCCCGATCAAGAGATATGGGTAGTGGAAGGTGATGGCAGCTTTCAAATGTCTCTCAACGAATTGGCCACTGTTGTTCAGGAAGGCGCCAATATTAAGATTTTATTGATCAATAACAGCTTTTTAGGCATGGTGCGGCAGTGGCAGGAATTTTTCTATGATAAACGTTACGCTGCAACTCCGATCAGTAGTCCAGATTTCATCAAAATAGGAGAGGCCTATGGAATACCATCCAAACGGATCACTAAACGCAAAGATGTAATGGGCGCAATCGCTTTTGCTCAGGAAACTCCTGGACCGGTATTGATCGAATATCAGGTTGAAAAAGAGGACTCCGTTTACCCGATGGTACCTTCTGGAGCTGCGTTAGATGAAATGATGCGCCGACCAATCACACACAAAAAGACAGATAAAAAATAACAACGTAGGAGAGTGAGGAATGCAGCATACATTAATTGCTAAAGTCGAAAATAAACCCGGAGTGCTTAATCGAGTCGCCTCTCTTTTCAGGCGTCGTAATTTTAATATTGAGTCATTGAATGTTGGGCGCACCGAAAACCCAGACGTATCTCATATGACAATCGTACTGGAAAACCACGACCATGATACCAGCAAGGTTGAAGCCAACTTGTATAAGCTAGTCAATGTTCTGGATGTCCAGGATGTAACCAACCAACCAGCAGTAACTCGTGACCTTGCTCTAATAAAGGTTTCAGCAGAACCAGACAGAAGATCAGAGATCGCTAACCTTGCCAATATATTCAGAGCACAAATTGTCGATGTAGCCCCCGACTCTGTAATCGTAGAAATCACTGGCACAGAAGAAAAAATTGAGGGTTTGGTTGAACTTCTCCGACCAGTTGGGATCATTGAATTAGTACGTACAGGCCGGGTTGCAATGCTGCGAGGAGATTCGCTTGGTATCAGATATACACCTGGCGCAAACGGGTATACACACAATTCAAATAATACTAAAAACAAAAAGGAATAACCATGGCAACTATTTATTATGCTTCAGATGCAAATCCAGAATTGATTAAAAGTAAAAAGGTGGCTGTGATTGGATATGGGTCACAAGGCCATGCTCATGCGTTAAACCTTCAGGATAGTGGAGTAAATGTAAAAGTCGGTCTTAGGGCTAACAGCAAATCCATCCAAAAAGCAAAAGCTGCCGGCATCTCTGTTGCAACTGTAAATGATGCTGCTCAATGGGGAGATGTGATCATGATATTAGCGCCGGATACTCGTCAACCCAAGATATATAAAGAGAGCATCCTGCCAAACCTAAAAGCCGGAAAAACTCTTATGTTTGCCCATGGGTTTAATATCCGCTTCAGCACAATTGTTCCTCCCAAAGATGTAGATGTCAGTATGATAGCTCCAAAAGCGCCTGGTCATCGTGTCCGCGAAATTTACCAGGATGGTGGTGGTACACCCTCATTATTAGCCGTCTTTCAAGATGCAAGCGGTCAGGCTAAAGAAATGGCACTTTCTTATGCTCATGCCCTAGGCGCCACAAGAGCAGGTGTCTTAGAGACTACCTTTGCAGAAGAAACCGAAACTGATCTTTTTGGCGAACAAGCTGTACTTTGCGGCGGTGTATCCGAATTAGTTAAAGCCGGGTTTGAAACCCTTGTGGAAGCAGGTTACCAACCAGAAATCGCTTACTTTGAATGCTTACATGAACTCAAATTAATCGTTGACTTAATGTATAGAGGCGGCCTTAACTACATGCGCTATTCTGTTTCCGATACAGCAGAACATGGGGATTATTTCGCTGGGAAAAAGATCATTACCAAGGAGACCAGGAAGGCTATGAAACAGATACTAAGGGATATTCAAGTAGGCAATTACGCTGAAACCTGGATTGATGAAAACTTTAACGGGCGTCCATGGTTCAACAAAGTCCGTAAGGAGGAGCAGGATCAGCTGCTCGAAAAAGTTGGTGCTGAACTGCGGGAAAAAATGCCGTTTCTTAATCCGGTGACAATAAAGCCTGGGGAGTAAATTGTATGCACAATGATATCGTAAAAATATTTGATACGACTTTAAGGGACGGGGAACAATCCCCCGGAGCAACCCTTACTTCAAATGAAAAATTTGAGATAGCCAAAGCCTTAGCCAAGCTGCGCGTTGATGTAATCGAAGCTGGGTTTCCTGCTGCTTCACCAGATGATCTTAATGCTGTTCGCCAGATTGCTGTTGAAGTTGGAAATTCAAAATCAAGCAGCAATCCACCACCGATCATTTGCGGTTTGGCCCGTGCGTATAAAAAGGATATTGATGCCGCATGGGAAGCCATCCAGCATGCATCACGACCTCGCATTCACACTTTCCTGGCCACATCACCAATTCACATGAAGTACAAACTCAAAATGGATCCCGAAGAAATAGTTGATAAGGTCCGCCAGATGGTAGCTTACGCAAAAACATACTGCGATGATATCGAATTCTCTCCTGAAGATGCTGGCCGCAGTGATCCCGAGTTCTTGTATCTGGTATTAAGTGAAGCCATTAAAGCGGGTGCCACCACATTAAACATACCAGATACAGTAGGTTACACCTCTCCTGAAGAATTTGGAGAATTAGTCGCCGGGATCATAAAAAACACGCCTGGTATAAAAGACGTAATTGTCTCAGTCCATTGTCATAATGACCTTGGTTTGGCAACAGCCAATACGCTAGCTGGAATC
>CAZILY010000028.1:0-13268 GCA_964540175.1 uncultured Pelolinea sp.
TGTCAGTGAGAGTACGATTTGGAGCTTGATATGTAAGGCGGTATGCCATGCTCTTCTTTCCCTCACCAATCTGTTCTCCTCGAAAGATATCAAACAATTCTACGCGTTTAAGGAGGAATCCACCGCTTGCGTAAATCACTTTCTCGATTTCAGCGGATGAGGTGTTTTCAAGGACGATCATTGCCAGGTCTTCAATGATATGTGGATACATGGCGAGGGGTGCGGCAATGAAATCCTTTGGGCTGAGGGTATAAAGTAGTTCAAGATCAAGATCGGCAGCAAGCACAGGTGCTTCAAGGAAGCCATAATTTTCAATAACCTTTGGGTGCAGTTCTCCTATCCACCCAATCTTTTCCTTGCCGATGGTAAGCAGGGCGCATTTTCCGGGATGAAATGAAGCGTGTGTATCAGTTATGAAGGAATATTTTTCAATGTGAAGAGCTTTTAAAAGTGCTTCGATGATCCCTTTCAGGTCAAAGAAATCTAAGTTTGTGGGTGTTTTTGTATCCCAGGCACTGAGATAGCGGAGACCGCTCAAAGCGATTGCCAGGCGGGCGGGTTCGCCGGGAAGCAGTTCGTCTTCTTTCGGGAAGAAAACTGGACCAATCTCGAAAAGAATCAAGCGTTCGCGCTGACGGATATTGCGTTCAAGTGCTTCCAACACACTGGCTAATAGACTGCGGCGAAGGACACGCTTATCGATCGCGATGGGATTTTGGATTTCTACATAGTGCGGTGTTTCCGGCTGATTGTCGGTAGGATAAAGTTTCTGTTCTGCTTCTGGACTGGTCAGGCGGTAAGAAATGACCTCTTGTAAACCCAAACTGGCCAATGTATCCTGAATTAGCCGATCACGTTCTTCAGCGGCATTTCCGCGCTGAGGGGGGAGTTCTGCCTGTAAGCGGGTGGGGGGTATTTTATCGAACCCGTACAAACGTGCTACTTCTTCGATCACGTCAGCTTTTCCAATAGCTGCTTCACCGATATCTGTACGGTAAGCGGGTGATTGGGCGCTAACCAGATTGTTTTTAACGGTGCATTCGAATTCCAAGCGTTCAAGCAATGCGGCAATTTCCTTTGCTTTTATATGAACTCCCAGCAGCCGCTCAATATCCGCTTCACTGACGGTAACAATTGGATCCACTCTTGGTGTGGGGTAGACATCCATTAATCCATCAGCGATCTCGCCACCACTCCAGGCAATCATGCGCTGTAAACCAAGACGGACACCCGTTTCAGCAAGAGCCGGGTGGACATTACGGGCAAAGCGGTAAGATGCTTCTGATTTCAGGCGCTGTGAAGCAACTGTTTTACGGATGTTAATGAAGTTCCATGAAGCGCCCTCCAGGAGGACATTGGTTGTTCGATCGGATACCTCACTTTCCAATCCGCCCATGACACCTGCTAATGATAATGGACCGGAAGTGTCACAGACAAGTTCGGTGAAATCATCCAATTCTCGTTCTACCTCGTCGAGGGTGGTTAGCTTCTCGCCTTTTTTCGGAGTGCGGGTGATGATAGTTGGTGATTTTCCACCTGCACGTTTCACCAGGATGTCATAATCGAAGGCATGCAGTGGCTCGCCCGCTTCCAGCATGACGTAGTTGGTGGCATCAACAATTGAATTGATAGGGCGCATTCCAGCTAACTGTAAGCGGAACCGCACCCAATAAGGGCTGGGTTGGGCTTTAACACCCTGCAGTAAACCTGCCACAAAGCGTGGGTTTAATTCATTGTTTTTTATCTCAATTGAGATTTTACTTTTTATAGGTGTTCCTCCAGTAGGAAGTGCAGTGTCTGGAAATTTAAGGGGTTTATTCAGATAAGCTGCAACTTCTCGGGCAATGCCAATCACGTTTGCGCAATGTACCATGTTGGGAAGAATAGCAATTTCAAAAACTGCATCTCCCATATAATCAACCAGCGGAGACCCTTCAGGAGCGGAGTCATCTAAGATTATTACTCCCTCATGTTCTTCTGAAATACCCAGTTCTTTTTCAGAACAGATCATTGAAAAAGATTCCACACCGCGGATCTTCATGCGTTTTAAAGTAGTCAGCACATGGCCGGGTTTGTGGCCGTCATATAGTTTTGCGCCTTCCCGCGCATAGGCGACTTTCAATGGCTGATCAAGTTGCCCTTTGCCTTTGTAAGGATAGAGATTTGGGGCACCAGTGAGCACAGTAAGCTCTTCTTTGCCGTCGAATAATTGACATAATACAAGACGGTCCGCGTTGGGGTGCGGCATGACCTTATCTACGCGAGCGACAACAAATTTTTCAGGATCCCATGCTAACCCGTGGAAAGTGATGCCTGTGGTCTCGCCTTCTGGTTTTGGTAAACCTACCAGGCGTACATTTTCCACTTCCATTCCCAACATGGTCAGTGCTTTAGCCAGATCCACAATGGGTAAATTAACATCAACGTATTCTTTTAGCCAGGAATATACAAGTTTCATAATGTCTTTTTCTCCTTCTTAAAACTGTTCTAAGAACCGAACATCATTTCCCCAGAAATTACGGATATCATCAATACGGTAGCGCAGCATCGAAATACGCTCTGGGCCAAGCCCGGCCGCAAAGCCCGAATAAATTTCCGGATCATAACCGCCGTTGCGGAGAACAACAGGGTGAACCATGCCGCAGCCGAGAATTTCCAGCCAACCCTTTCCGCCGCAAACTGAGCAGCCCTTTCCAGCACACATAAAGCATTCCACATCCATCTCAGCACCTGGTTCAACGAAAGGAAAATAAGATGGGCGCATGCGTGTCCGGACACCCTCACCGTACATGCGCTTGGTGAATTCTTCCAGGGTACCTTTCATGTCTCCGAAAGTAATATTTTTACCGACTGCTAACAGTTCAACCTGGTTAAATTGGATTTCATGGCTGGCATCAATCTGTTCATACCGATAGCACATACCAGGAAGGACCACACGGATCGGTTCCGGAGAAAATTCGCGCATGGCACGCACTTGACCTGGTGAGGTGTGAGTGCGCATAATGACGCCGGGTTTTGTGGTGTAAAAGGTATCCCATAAATCGCGGGCTGGATGATGGGCAGGTATATTCAAAAGTTCAAAATTATTCTCATCACTTTCTACTTCTGGAGATCGATAGACCTGAAAGCCCATTTCTGCGAAGATGCGGTAGATCTCCCGCAGAACAAGGGTTTGGATATGCAAGCGGCCTCGTGCTGGTTTACGACCAGGGAGTGTTACGTCAAGGTGTTCATTCTTTAAGTTTGCATCCAGATTCGCCTGCTTGATCATGTTTTCTTTTTTCTCGAATTGTTTTTCTAAGGCAGTTTTGACCTGATTGGCGAACTGCCCGATCTTGGGGCGTTCTTCTTTAGGTGCTTCGGGAAGGCGCTTGAAGAAAGCCATCACATCCGAAGAACGACTGAGGTATGCTGCCCGCCAAGTTTGAAGTGAAACGGCATCCTGTATATCTTTGAGTTCCAATTCCGCTTTTTTTTGAAGCGCTTCCAGTTCCTGGATCAATTCCGTTTTTTCACTCATACGATCTCCTGCAATAATGATTTCCTGTAATAAACGCAAAACCCGTCCGCATGGGACGGGGTAAACCGTGGTACCACCCTGCTTGGCTGAGATCAGCCCGCTTGGTCCAATGGCTTGAGAATTTCAAGCGATTGGCTGCGCTGGTATCGCTGCGCGTGCGGGGCGGACTAGTAGCAAATGCATTCACCCGCTCTGCTCAAGAGGGAACTTCGGCCGGTTTTAATCGGGCGGGGGTCTCAGTCTGCGCCCCTGCGTCCCTGTCGGAATTTCCCGGATTACTTTCCTCCGTCAATGCTATTTAGTTAATTGTTCCAATTATCCCTTAAACAAGAGAAAAGTCAAGCAAAAGCGCTAATCGGATACGAGCGTGCCAACTTTTTCACCTTTTATAGCTTTCAGAAGGGCTGATTTGTCCCAAAAATCGAGAATAAGAATAGGGAGTTTGTTCTCCATACACAGGGATACGGCGGTACTATCCATGACAGCCTGGCGGAGGTTGAGCGCCTCAATATAACTTATATTGTCAAATTTTTTCGCGTGATGGTTGTTCTTGGGGTCGCTGTCATACATGCCATCAACTTTGGTTGCTTTGATCAACACATCCGCACCAATTTCGTTAGCTCTTAGAGCGGCGGCGGTATCCGTTGAGAAAAATGGATTGCCAGTTCCACCGCCAAAAATAACCACCCGCCCTTTTTCCAAATGGCGGATTGCCCGGCGGCGAATATAAGGTTCTGCTACAGCACGCATTTCAATCGCAGACTGTACGCGCGTTTCCACGTTCAGCTTTTCCAGGGCATCCATCAATGCGAGTGCGTTCATGACTGTGCCAAGCATTCCCATGTAATCTGCAGTGGCTTGATCCATTCCCATTTCTAACCCAGTTCGCCCGCGCCATAGGTTGCCCGCACCAATCACAATGCCTACCTGTATGCCCAAGTCGCGCACTACTTTTACGCGTTGGGCAATATCCCGGGCTTTCTGGGCGTTAATCCCAAATCCCTCCGGGCCAGCCAGTGTTTCACCACTTAGCTTGAGCATGATTGTCTTGTACATGGATTTTGACATGTTACTCCTTTCAAAAAAAGCCAACCGTTTGGTTGGCTTTTTAATGGGTTACTCTATTTTCGCTTCAGAATCGGCTGTAGTTTCTTCACCTAATTCATAACGGGCAAATCGGCGGATGATGATGTTTTCACCCATTGATGCTACATTCTCATTGATGAGATCCTGGATGGTGAGGGATTCATCTCGGATATACGCCTGACGCAGCAGGACAAATTCATCTTTGAATTTTTTCAGGTATCCTTCAATAATCTTTGGGATGATATTTTCCGGTTTATTTTCTTCTTTTGCGCGAGCTGCCGCGATCTTTTCTTCACGTTCTAATGCTTCGGCGGGAATGTCATCTTCACGGATATACTGAGGGGAGGCGGCTGCGATCTGAAGGGCAACCTCGTGAGTGAATTTACGAAATGCTTCTGATCGTCCGACAAAGTCAGTTTCACAATTTACTTCAACCATCACGCCAACTCGGCCATCACCGTGTGAGTATAATTCGACAAACCCTTCTGATGCTTCGCGGTTAGCACGTTTTTTAGCCGCTGCCAGCCCCTTTTCACGCAGGTAGTCTACGGCTTTTTCAAAGTTGTTGCCAGTTTTCTCGAGAGCTGATCGGCAGTTTAATATACCTGCGCCGGTTGCTTCCCTTAAATTTTTAATATCTTCAGTTGTTACTGCCATTGTTGTTCCTTAATTATTTTTGTCAATCAAGATTATTCGGTTTTATCTTCTGAATCAGTTTCTTCCGGAGTTTTTTCATTCGCGGTTTCTTCAGCGGATTGTTCTTCAGAAGTTTCTTCGGTGACTTCTTCAGCAGCTTCTTCCTTTACATCTTCGGCAGGTTCTTCTACAGATTCCTCAGCAGCTTTTGCCGCTGCCGCTTCTTCAGCTTCTCGTTTGCTCTCTGCTAATTTTTGAAGTGTCGCTTCTCCCAGCAGATCCTTGTCGTCTATCTCTTCTTCAATGGTAACTCGACTGCGCTCGTCGAATTTGCTCTTAGAGGTAAGTTCTTTGGTTTCAATTTCCTCTTTCTTGCGCATTTCCATACCTTCAATTACCGCATCAGCCATTTTCGCGGCCATCAATTTGATTGCTCGAATGGCGTCATCATTGCATGGAATGAGGTGGTCGATATTTTCTGGGTTACAGTTGGTATCAACTAAGGCGATCACAGGAATATTTTTAAGATTAGCTTCGTGCACCGCTGTGTCTTCTCGGTTAATATCAACAACAAAAATCATATCGGGCACACCGTTCATGTGGCGAATACCGCTCAGGTGGACGAGCAGTCGTTTGATCTTACGTTCGATCATCAGCCCTTCTTTTTTTACAAGCCGGTCAATCTCACCAGAATCGCGCAGTTTTTCCAGCTGCTCGAGTTCAATGATGCGCTGATGAATAGTCATCCAGTTGGTGAGTGTTCCGGGCAGCCAGCGTTCTATCACGTATGGCATCCCGCATCGTTCTGCTTCCATCTGAATTGTTTCCTGCGCCTGGCGTTTTGTTCCAACAAATAGAATATTACCGCCATCTGCTATCTTGTCGCGGATGATGTTATATACTTTTCTCATCTCTTGGACAGTTTGCTGTAGGTCAATAATATGAATACCGTTGCGTTCTGTGAAGATGTACGGTTTCATTCGGGGGTCCCATCTATTGGTGCGGTGGCCAAAATGCACACCGTTTTCTAAAAGGGTTTTCATAGAAACGTTTAAACTCATTGGTTAATCTCCTTTGCGTTTTTATCCTCCGCATATAAACTTTCTATCCCCAGCCGCCGTTTTTTCCGGTGGCACGCAGGGATCATTTATCTGCGTGTGTATTTATGCTACTTCTAAATGAAGCCAGCCAAGTATAACATAATAACAGTAATATTACGGTAGACTTATGCTGTGAAATGGGTGGTGGGATTTAAGAGGTGTAAAGTTGAACTATTTATGTGGTTGTGATCAATTAATCGTTATTACTGAAAGGATCAAATGCATATTCTTGTAACCAATGATGATGGCGTATATGCTCCAGGGCTGTTAGCACTTGTAAAGGAATTAAGAAAAATAGGAAAGGTGTCTGTAGTAGCACCGGACCGAAATTGGTCTGCATCTGGACATGTAAAAACAATGTCGCGTCCACTGCGTGTAAAAGAAATAACATTGGCGGACGGCAGCCCGGCAATGGCTTGTGATGGGGCTCCTTCGGACTGCGTGGCACTGCCGATTTTAGGGCTTTTGGATGAGCCTATAGAAATGGTAGTATCCGGAATCAATCCCAACGCAAATCTAGGCCATGATGTTACATATTCTGGTACCGTAACTGCTGCAATGGAGGCGGCAGTTTGGGGCTTGCCTGGTGTTGCAGTATCATTAGACGCGCCGGAATATTTTGAAGGATCTCTGGACTATTCAACAGCAGCGATAGTTGGCGCTAATATTGCAAAAATTGTTTGGGAAAAGAAACTTCCCAAGAACATTCTTCTGAATGTGAATGTCCCTTACTGCTCTATGAATAAGTTAAAAGGATACTGTATCACCCGGCAGGGGATGCGTGTTTACCGGGATGAGTTAGTGCGGCGGGAAGATCCGCGGGGACGGCCATATTATTGGATTGGTGGGGAAGCTCCCACTGGTATACCAGAAGAGGGAACAGATATAGGCGCGCTGAGCAAGTGTTACGCTTCAATTACGCCGCTTTCTTTGGACATGACTGCGTATGATTGCAAGGAGATGCTGGCGGATTGGGAATTTGATTAATAAAATAATATAACAATAACTAAACGGTCGTTTTATGCGCAGTAAACGCACGATTGAACTTCTTTTCATTATTAGTCTGGCAGTGTTTCAATTGATGTTCATGACCGCTGCTGTTCCTTTTCATGCGCTCTCTCCTTATGATGTAATTGCCTCGGTGAATACTCTTCGAGCCAGTTATGGGTTACCTCTGTATGCTGTGGATAATCTGCTTATGCTTGCTGCGCAGGGGCAGGCGGATTACCTGGCTTCTATTGCCCCCAATATTGGTAATGGTCACGTGGGACTTGGCGGAACAGACGCGGACGCACGTGCTTTGGCAGTTGGATACCAATATATTGAAGGTCTTGATATTAATGAAAATTGGGCTGCCATTCCTCTGAATATGAGGATAGAAACTCTAATAGCCACTGGATGGTCAGACGAAGCGCATATGCATACCATGCTTCATGAGCGAGGTCAGCACATTGGAGTTGGCGTAGCCATCAGTGGGTCCACCGCTTATATCATTGTGGATGTGGCAGCTTATTGGGGGGATGCGGGGTTAACCCCGCATCCGGTTAATTCCGCTTCTTGAGCAAACGCTGCCACTGTTTTAGATTTCATCGCGCCTATAGTTTTGGCAGAGCCCGAGGATGATGGGTCTGTGATCCATTTAGTTCAATCAGGGCAATCTCTATGGTTGCTGGCACACCACTATGAGGTGAGTGTCGTCCGCCTGAGGGAACTTAATCGGATGGAGACGAATGATGTCATATATATTGGGCAGGAAATTCTTATCCAACTGCCATCACCGGCAACTGTAACTCCCGAAAATCAACCAGGCATGAATAAGGTTTCACCAACCGTACTTAACTAGATCATCTTAGAAACCAGTTCTTCTCCTTTGATTGAAGAAGCTGAAAAAACCACAGCGCTGATACGAATTTGTATTATCTGCTATTTTTGCTATCTTTGGAATTGGGCTGATTTTGGTAGTGGTTGGTATTCAGCGGAGGTAAATTTTTCAGGATTTATTCATTTATAATCTAGATATGAAAAAATCACGCTTTTTTCTACTGATAGCAGTTTTTATTTCTCTAATACTTCCTTTACGGCAGGTTCAATCAGCCGCGCCATCTCCGTATGACTTGATCTCAATGGTGAATGATCTGCGCCGGAATAATGGCCTTCCAGAAATGGAAATCGATGGTGCGTTGATGTCCGCTGCCCAGATGCAGTCTGACTATTTAGGCAGTGAGTATGGGACTAATTTTCCCAGCTGGGATATGGGGCATGTTGGTGCGGGCGGAACTGCAGCAATCGACCGGGCAGCAGCAGTAGGTTATTTTGTAGGACCGGGATGGAATGTGCTTGAAAATTGGGCTGGAGGCAACAATAGCATCCCTCTGAGCGAGATTGTGTACTCCTTCTGGAATGATGATGCCCATATGGGTAATATGCTGCATCCAGATGTTGTGCATGTTGGAGCGGGTGTGACGGAAGGTGACGGTTTCATATATTACATCATTGACTTCGCTGTCCAATATGGGTCTGGAGGATCTTCCAGTGGCGGAGTGGCTTCAACTGTTCCAACAACTGCGGTTACGCCGAAAATTGTGCCGGTAACTGTTGTTACCCCAAATGAAGATGGGTCCATCATCCATGAAGTGGAGATTGGGCAAGCATTATGGAATATCGCCATGGCTTATGAGGTGACGGTAGATCAGCTTCTGGCACTTAATAATCTTTCCGCGAATGCAGTAATCTATGTGGGGCAAACACTTCTTGTGCAGCCAGCTTACACGCCGACACCTTCACCAACTGTCACACAAACACCCCGCCCACCAACCCGAACTCCGGTTCCCGTTCAAACAGCACAGGCTGTAAAGACGCAGGCATTAAACTCGGAAGACAACGGCAGTGGTATTTTTGGGCTTGATCGTCAGACAATGGGATTGGCACTAATCCTAGTATGCGGGATTGGACTGGTTTTAATTGTTGTCGGAACGATGGCGAAGGATAGAAAAACCAATCCCCCTCAATCTAAATAGCTTCTTTTTTCTATTTTATGACCTAGTAGAATGGGTTTTCTTATCTGGCCCCCAATTTATCAAGTCGTTGAAACAATTCCTCAATCTGCAGCTCAATCATGTTTGGTAATTTGTCATGATTGAGGTCCGGTATAGAAGATATCAAGAGAAAGACTCTGATTAGATTGCGAAACTTATAAATCTCTAATACGTAGTTAAAGTATCAAAAACAGAATTATTAGAAGAGGTAATTATGGCAAAACGTTTATATCGTAGTGAATCTGATCGAGTATTGGGCGGTGTGTGTGCTGGGCTTGGCACTTTTCTGGGAATCAATCCTGTCTTGATTCGTGTATTTTTTATCGCATGGACAGTTTTTGGGGAATTTTCGGTACTTATCTACTTTCTCCTATGGATAATTGTTCCCAGCGATTCATCTGCGGAAGCGGATGGAGCTTTTCAAATGAATGATTTGGGTACCCGTTTTCATCAGATGGGAAGAGAAATTGGTGAAATTACCAGGCAGCCCAATTCTGAATTGATCATTTTCACAGGCGTAGGGCTGATTGCATGGGGTGTTTATTATCTCGTCCGCCGTCTTGTCCCGTATTTAGACCTATGGGCATACTCCCAATACTTATGGCCAGCGATGCTGATCATCGCCGGGGTATTTGTGATTATCCGAACTACAAGGAAAAAAGAATAGAAATGCCCTTCCAACCGATTGAGGGGGGCAATCGATTGAAAGGACATACTCATCATAACATGTTGTTAAAAATCCTTCAAGTGTAAATTCAATTCCCTGCCACAGAAAAGCGGGGAACTATGTTGAATAGGTTTATGATCATATAATATGTATTATGGAGGTGTGTATGAAAAAGATAATGAGTATTGTTCTTGTTTTAGGAGGTTTTTTACTGCTATTGAGTTCCTGCTCAGGTTCTGGTGTATCAGTAGGTGAGCAAAACACTGAGATTGCAACGATTACAGTAAACGATTCTGGTCAGGTGTATGTGGTTCCAGATATTGGTTATATCGATATTGGCGTCCGCTCACAGGGTGCGACTGCTATTGAAGCGATTGCGATAAACAATGAGCAGGCAAAGGCAATTCAGGCTGCATTGATGGAACAAGGTATTGAAGAAAAAGATATCCAAACATCTTATTTTAATGTATACCAGCAATCTGATTATGATTATCAAGGAAATCCAGTAAATACGTATTATTCGGTTGAAAATACAGTCTATGTCACCGTGCACCAGTTGGAAAAACTGGGTGAGATATTAGATGCTGCTGCCAGAGGTGGAGCGAATAATATCTATGGAGTTAATTTCGATGTGCAGGATAAGTCTGAGGCGCAGTCAGCCGCTCGAAATTTAGCGGTTCAGGCAGCTCAGGCGCAAGCACAAGAGCTGGTAAAAGCAGCTGGTTTTGAGTTGGGGAACATAATTTCGATTTCTTCTTTACCAATAACTTCGGCGGCACCTTTTTATGGGTATGGTATAGGAGGTGGTGGTGGATTGGCGGAGTCAGTTCCGATTGCGTCTGGTCAAGTGCCAATCAACGCGCAAGTGGAAATAACATTTGCGATTAAATAAACTTAAACGCCGCAGATTCTTGCGGCGTTCTCCATATTTTATAGGAAGAAAAATACAATAAGATAATATGCGATTGGACCAGCCCATAGCCAGGTGTCGATTCGGTCTAATATCCCGCCATGACCGGGGATGACATTGCCAGTGTTCTTGCGATTGAATCGGCGTTTGAAAATGCTTTTTGAAAGATCTCCAAATGGGGATAGTATGCCTGTGATGCATCCAATTAGTGTGCTTGCAGTACTTGTGATATTCGGAACGTATAAATTCGCGATCAATCCAAGCGCATAACCGGTCAACATCGCTGAAAATACACCACCGACATATCCTTCGACAGTCTTATTCGGGCTTAAATTTAGGGCTAATTTGTGTTTTCCGAATAGGCTTCCAGCGAAATATGCCCCCGCATCACCAACAGCAGCCGGGATGATGCTAATCATGATCCAAAATAATCCATTCGGGAGAAAACGGATCTTGATCATGTAACTTCCTAGATATGTGATGAAGAGCAATGCTGCCATTTCAATTAAGAGGTCAAAGGCGGCAGTTTTCTCATTGCGTTTATAGTTCAAGATAGTATGTATGAAAATGGTGAGAATAGTGAGAGTATATACAAAGGATATGAAAACAGGATTATCAAGATATGTGAAAAATATAATACATATGGTTCCCAGCACCGGTGGGTAAGGATTAGGGTGATATTCGCCTTTGGTGAAAAGATCGATGAATTCAAAGATAGCACTTGACAAGATCAAAGCGATGCCCGCTGTATATACCCAACCTCCAGTAAAAACTAAGGATAGGCTGATAATGAGGAGGATAAAAGCACTGATCGTGCGTTTAATTAGCATGTGATTGGCTTGAATCTTTTCTATTTCGTCCCCCGTAGCGCCTCTCACGATTTCCAAAATCAACAATAGCTTCCATTAATTGTTCTCGACCAAAGTCAGGCCAAAGAATGGGTGTGAAATACCATTCTGAGTAAGCACTTTGCCAGATGAGGTAATTGGAAGTGCGCATTTCTCCTGATGTGCGAATGACCAGGTCAGGATCTGGGGATTGGTGAGTAAAAAGAAATTTACCGAAAATTTTCTCGTTGATTTCATCGGCTTTTATTCCTTTGTCAATTATGCGTTGGACAGCATAAATAATTTCATCCCGGCCCCCATAATTCCAGGCAATATTCATAATCAAGCGGTCATTGTCTTTGGTCAATTGGACGGCGGAATTAATTTTTTTCTGTATCTTTGGGCTCAGCTTTTCTAGACGGCCGATATGCCGCAGGCAGACACCCTGCTGATTCAGTTCTCCTGTTTCCTTCTCTAAAACATCTGCTAAGATTTGTAGTAAACCATTAATTTCGTCCTGTGAGCGTTTCCAATTCTCAGTTGAAAAAGCATACACGGTTAGATATTTAACACCAAATTCAACACAAGCCTTGATGATGTTTCTGAGGTTTTCAGTACCGGCGCGATGGCCGGCCATTCGCGGAAGGTGCTTTTTTTCTGCCCACCGTCCATTACCATCCATGATGATTGCGATATGGGTGGGCAGTTTATCAAATTTTATTATTTCTTTGCTGAGTGACATAATTTGATCAGATTTCCATGATCTCTTTTTCTTTTTCAGCACCTAAGGAGGTGATCTCTTCAACGATTTTGTCCGTAAGTTTCTGAATATCCCCTTCACCTCGTTTGAGATCATCTTCGGAAATTAGTTTCTCGTTTTCAAATTCCCTCATATCCTTGATGGCATCTCGGCGTACATTGCGCACTGCTACACGCGCTTCTTCTAGGCGGCTGTTGACGAATTTGGATATTTCGTGCCGGCGGTCTTCGGTAAGTAAAGGCAGGTTCAAACGAATCACTTTGCCATCGTTGATAGGGTTCAGCCCAAGATTTGAAGATTGGATGGCGCGGTCAATATCCTTAATAGATCCCGCATCAAATGGTTTGATGAGTAGTTGACGGGGTTCTGGAACGCTGATTGTGGCTAACTGAATCAGCGGAACAGGTGATCCGTAATATTCAACGGATAACTTTTCTACCAGACCAGGGTTGGCCCTTCCTGTGCGTATACCAGCGAGATCATCCTTGAGGGATTGAATAGCGCTGCGCATTCTTCGATCCGCATCCTGTACAGCTTCTTTAATCATATGAACCTCCTAATGATTGTTTGATTTGTGGTTAAGCATACCTTAAAAAAAATATAAAAGCTATCAAGTAGGGTAGTTGTTAAATTATTATTGATAAATTAGAACATAAATGCTATAATTAGCAGCAAGGAAATTGGAGGTAAATGAAAGTATGAAAGAAGGAATGTTGTGGTATGACAA
>CAZILY010000029.1:0-13118 GCA_964540175.1 uncultured Pelolinea sp.
GGCTTGTTGATAATGTTAATCACAAATCAAGGTTTGACCCCAATCGCCCATTTGCCGCGTGCTGGTTCGGGATACGTGATGAGGGGTGCACCCTACATTGTTTTTCTATTTCTTGGCCAGGAAAACTCAAACGAATGGAGATACGATATGACAACTCACAGCATTAACCAATCTGATATTCAAAATGATCTTGACAGTTTTTTCGACGCTCGCAGCATCGCTGTTATCGGAACCTTTCGGGAGGGCTGGTTTGGGGGAGCTGTGGTGATCAAGTCCTTGATGAGTGCCGGCTATAAAGGGCAGATTTACCCCGTTAATCCAGGTTATAAGGAGGTGCAAGGTCTGAGGGTCTACCCCACAGTGAAAGATGTACAGAAAAGGATTGACCTGGCGATTATTATGATAAACGCACAGAGTGTACCACTGGTGTTACGTGAATGCGCTGAATGTGGTGTGAAAGCGGTTATTGTAGTGGCGGATGGCTTTGCGGAGAGAGACAAAGGGGGAGCTCTGCTTCAACGCGAGATAGTGGGTATCGCAGAACGTAACGGCATTCGTATCATCGGTCCAAATACCGCGGGGATCGTGAATACCGCCAATGGCTTGAACATGTGTCCGTATGATGCCGGGTATTATAAACTCAGGAAGGGATCAGTAGCTATTTGTGCCCAGACCGGCATGACAAATCCTCAGGCATTTCCATATCATGATCTTCAGTTCGGGGTGAGTAAGATATGCGATTTCGGGAATAAATGTGATGTAGATGAAAGTGATCTTCTGGAATACCTGGAGAAGGACCCTGCAACGAGCGTTATTAGCATGTATCTGGAAAGCATCACGAATGGACGAAGGTTCCTGGAAGTTGTCGGCAGGGTTGCCTCAAGGAAGCCTGTTTTACTATTGAAATCGGGGAAAACCAAGGAGGGTGCTCAAGCATCAGTCTCTCATACCGGCTCCCTTGCCATCAATGATCGCATCTTTGAGGCGGCATGTAATCAGACAGGAGCTTTGAGGCTTGAGAGGTTCAATGATCTCTTTGAGATGCCGAAGATGTTTGCCCATCAGCCACTGCCCGAGGGCAACCGGATGGGTATTATCACGGTTACCGGTGGGGTAGGGGTGCTATCAATCGACGAGGGCGCGAAATATGGATTGGTTGTCGGTACGCTGAGTAAACGAACACGGGACTTTCTTAACGATATTTTTCCAAACCTGGGGGAGATTCCGATAGATATAGGCCCCCCGGCTGCTGCCATAAAGAATTTTCCCTCACGTTATCATGAGATTTTTGAGGCGGTAATGGCCGACGAGAATGTGGATTGTCTGTTTGCTGTCCTATGGGTAGATTATATCGGAAGCTTAGTTGAGTCATATGAAACCGTGTATAAACTGATGAGGGACAAGTACCGAAAACCTCTGGTAACCTGGCTCTATGGACCAAATCCACGTGTGGTTGCTGAACTGAGACAGCGAATGGAGGAATTAAATTTCCCCGTATTTCGCAGCCCGGAAGCCTCGATGAGGGCGCTCGGCATGGCCCTGAAATTTAGCAACCTCAACCAACGGGATTAGGAACCATTTGGAGAGACGTAGGTACGATATGGATAGGTTAGGCGGGCACTGTCTTTCTCGCAGACTTCACATGGGCTCTACCTGGTTCCTTACCTTTCAGGCCTATCAGGCATATGGTTTCGAATCAGCAGACTCGGTACACTCGATCATTGATGTATCTGTGGTTTTTCGGGCAGCAAGCCCTTGTCTACAATCATTCTGGCCCAATTGTCAAATGCGCCTAAATTCGCTGTGGTATGGTAATCTACATGGTAATCACAACTGGCCACACGTTGAATGACATCGAACGCTTCATTGTCATCGGGGAGATACAAAGGCTTTAATGTGATGGTGTCTTTGCGGGATGCCAGGTATTCACGATGTGCCTGACAGTCAGACTGGAAGGCCTCTTCACTGAAAAAATTGAGGTTGTCCAGCACGCCGAAGCAGTGTCTGGCATTGTGAACCCCGAAGTCACACAATATTTTACGACCACGTTTTCCATCAGAAAATGCCTGTTCGTTCGGAGATTTTTCTTCCGTGCTTCCCCCGGATTGGACAGAGGGAAGCCCAGTCACCCACATATTGAGGCGGGCCACAGCTACATTTAAAAGGTTCATGGCATCATGGGAATACGCCAGGTCGCCGTCGGGCCGGGTAGTGCAGGGCATACCACCGAGCATGCACAGCATTCCGGGGTTGACGGTCTGCGCCACGGCCAGCATGAACATGATCTCTGCATGGGTCATCACGATGCAGGCCTCAGGGGTTTGCGGCGCCGTCCTCCCTGCAAGGGGCATCGTGGTCAAGCGCAGGTTATTTCCTACCTGAGCGCTTTTGATGAGTGCATCCATCATGTTGTCCATGCAAATGAGCGGGGACTTGACGCCGCATATGGAATCGTGCCAGTCATCACGTCCGGCAAACCATTTCACGGCAGCATCATCTTGCATATATGCACTACAGGTGATCTTGATACAGCCGTTCAGACGGTCCATGATCTGGTTACACTTCAGCGGAGCTCCCTTGTGCACCTTGACCGGCTGGCTCAAAAACCTTACCACATCAAGATTTTCCGCCACGATCCCTATGAGGTATTCCAGTTCTTCGTAGGTTGCCGGCATGGGGTAGGAATCTGTTTCCCGGTATAGAAAAGGCGGGATGCCGCCAATCCCGAGAGTGTTTTGACCTTCGTCGCCCGAAAATGTTTTTGCTGCCGATTCAATGCTTTGATCGATCAGGTCCGGGAGTAGATAAATACGACTGTTAGAAGCATCATAACCTGCAAGCTCTGTGCCCTCCAAAATAGAGATAACCGCTTTATTTCGGGTTTCGATTCCGACCTCGGCCAACACAGCTTTGGTCGTTTCGTTGATCCGTTTGTAGGTCTCCCTCTCCGACTTAAGAGCATCGCGAAATTCATCGGGCGCCTGCTCAATTGCCATGTCGATATTCGTCACGCCGTTTTCTCCGATCATTTCAAAGTATCAGTCATGGGTGGTTTTTAAAAAGTTTCGATCCTGTCTGCTTTCTTGTAAAAACTGATCAGCGGCCCCGTAAAATCCATAATACCATTGAAACGAGCCGGTTTACTTTGAGTCTTATGCCCGTATCTTTTTTCCTTCCGGATCGTAAAGGACCCTGCTGGATTCAAGCCTGGCCGGGTATAGTTCCTTGTATGATTCGATTTCGAAGCCGTCCTGATCCGTATGGTTTGCAGGGATATATCCATAGCAGATGTTTTTACCCACGGTGTGCCCGTACCCCGAGCTGGTGGTTACCCCCACCACTTTGCCGTTGTGCACAATAGGCGCGCTTCCCTGGAGCATAAGAGGTGATCCGACATCGATGGTAAAGGTGCACAGCTTCCATGTGGCGCCTTTGGCCTTGATTCTTTCCAGGGAGTCTTTCCCGATAAAATCATCCTTATCGATGGCCACACAGAATCCCAGCCCGGCATCAAACGGCGTATATTCGGGTGTGAGCTCGGAACCCCAGTCGGCGTATCCCTTTTCCAGATGGGTGGAGGCGATAGTGCGGTACCCGGCATTTTTCACACCAAGCTCCTGACCGGTCTCCCAGAGGGTGTCGTATACGTGGCCGGCAAATTCCATGGGGATATACAGTTCGTAGCCGAGCTCTCCAACATAGGTCATACGGAATGAGATGACCGGAGCATATCCCACCGTGAACCGCTTGCATGTCCCAAAGGGAAAGTCATTGTTGCTCAAATCGGCATTCGCTGATTTTTCCAAAAGCGCTCTCGATTTCGGGCCGATGACGTTGATAACCGCATAGGCCGACGTCACATCCTTAAATAAGACCGTCCCGTCGTTGGGCATATAGTTTTCAATCCACCACGAGACACGCAGCCCAAAGGCGGTGCCGACTACGATCAGAAATTTGTCCGTTGCCAGACGACCGATGGTCATGTCGCATTCGATGGTGCCTCGATTATTACACATCTGCGTGTAGATCACTTTACCGATGGGCCGGTCGATCTGGTTGGCGCAAAGCCGGTTCAAAAAGCCCAGAGCGCCCGGTCCTTCCACCTCGAATTTGCAGAAAGAGGTCTGATCAATGAGCACCACATTTTCCCGTGCGTTTTTGTGTTCGGCTGCCACGTATTTAAACCAGATCGGAATCTCAAATGTGAAATCGTCTTTCGGTTCGACACCTTCCGGTGCAAACCAGTTGGCCCTTTCCCACCCGTATTTTGCCCCGTAAACTGCGCCTTTCTCCTTGAGCTTGTAATAAAGGGGACTGCGTCTTACCCCCCGTGCGGAGTCATGCTCTTCATGGGGCCAGTGAATGGTATAGTGCTTGCCGTAGATCTCCCTGGTTCTTTCCACATTGTATCTTCGGCTGTGGTGATACGTGCCGAATCTGCGGATATCGAGCGGCCAGATATCCAGGCTCGGCTCACCCTCTATGATCCATTCTGCCATCATCCGTCCCGCGCCCCCGCCCGCAGCAATGCCGAAAGCATTAAACCCCACCGCGACAAAGCAGTTTTCCAGCTCAGGGGCTGGGCCCATAATGGCGTCGCCGTCCGGCGTGAAAGCTTCCGGACCGTTTATCAGCCTGGCGATTCCGGCATCTTCCAAGCACGGGGTACGCTTCATGGCCGGAACGGAAAGTGACTCAAAATGATCGAAATCCGGTGGAAGGAGTTTGGCGGTGAAGTCGTTCGGCACTCCGTCAACACGCCAGGGGATGCCGTCGCGCTCATAACCGCCCATTATTATACCGCCCACTTCACCCTTATAGTAAATCAGGTTGTCCTTGTCCCTGATGGTCGGTAGGTTCGGAGGCAATCCCGGAATAGTTTCGGTCACAAGATATTGGTGCTGGAAGGGAACCACCGGGGTGTTGACGCCGAGCATTTCCCCCACCTGATATCCCCACATGCCCGTACAGTTAACGACGATTTCGCATCGGATATCACCCTTGTTGGTTTTTATCGCGGTCACCCGTTTTTTGTCGAACTCGAATCCGGTCACGGGCGTGTCGATGTAGATTTTGGCCCCGCTATTACGGGCCCCTTTGGCAAGGGCCTGCGTAATGCCCGAGGGATCGGCTTCACCATCTGTCGGCATGAAGGCTGCACCGATGATGCCTTCCAAAGACAAGATCGGGCAAAGGTCATAAGCTTCCTTGGGCGATATGATGTTCATCTCCAGCCCGAAACTTCGCGCCGTGGTCGCGCCCTTTTTCAGCTCGAACATCCGCTCCTTTGTGCTGGCCAAATGCAGGCAGCCGCTTTTTTTCCATCCCGTTGCCAGGCCGGTCTCTGCTTCAAGTTTTTCATAAAGGCTGACGCTGTATTGCAGCATGCGGGTGATGTTGTGTTCGTTGCGAAGCTGTCCGACAAGACCGGCCGCATGCCAGGTGGAACCACTGGTCAGATCGTTCTTTTCAAGCAATACCACATCTGCGCAACCCATCTTCGTTAAATGATAGGCTGTGCTGCACCCAATAATACCACCACCGATGATCACTACCTGGGCACTGTCTTTCATAATGATTCTCCCTATTAAAGTCTGCGCGATTTTAAATAACGCAGCTTGTTTGCATTGTACATCGACATCTGCTCACTTCAGATCAATTTAGGACGTAAGTACTTCTATGCCCATTTCCTTGAATTCGACTCGAACTTCATCCTGGATCTTCAGATATTCTTCATTAACGATTTTTTTGGTTTTCAGATCATAGACCTGCTCGTATCTGAACCCCGGTGTTGGATCCTTAATGAGTTTTTCGTATTTCTCAAAGAATTTTTGTGCTAAGGGGTTGGCGTCCTTGCGCGAAAATTTGGCGGACGCCAGACCCAGTTCCGCATGGAATTGGTGGTCCCTGGGAAGAAGTGAATTCGGTTCCACCGATTTTGCAGGATGTCCGGAAAAGATGTTTCCTCCGGCAGGTACCACGGAAAGCATGTAAGCTGCCATTTCGTGATGGTACATCCTGGTTCCTGCGCCACCACCCAGATAGGGCAGATTTACCACCGGGTATCGCATATTTCTGGCATTGGCCTGATTGGACATACCGATGGCCCACAAGAGCGGTTTGGTGCTGGACAGACGTAAATTTTGATGCAGCGGTGCATTGTAATGGTAGCTGCCCCGGTAAATAAGATTGCCCATAATGAAATAGCTTGTGGCCAAAACTGCCACGCCTTCAGCCCCACCGGCATATCCGCCAAAGAGAGGTGTCGATGTTGAGCCGATATTCGCGCTGATGCTGTTGAAGTACGCCACCTTTTGCAATGCCTCGTAGTTAACCATCATCTCGGAGAGAAAATCGATAAGGAAACCGTCGCTCGGTCGGAGACCAAACTGGGGTGATGCTGCGGCAATCATGGAAACCGAGTTGGACGCTGCGGAAATTCCGTTGATGATGGGCAGTCCGGCGCGTCCGGAACGGCGGATACCTTCTCTGGCTAAAATCACGGTTTTGATGGCTGACAGCAGTTCCTGGGGAGATCTTACCCGTGCGTCTTTACCCCGAAGATGCAGGATGGACGGAACGCTTAGCGAATCGACGATATTGATACTCGCAAGGCCTTCGACCGTATCGAGGTAAATTTGTTCATCGGTAGTATAAATGCCGCCGCCCACATGAATCCAGGGCACGGAATCCTCGTCCACGTTTCGGCCGTGCATGGTTTTGGCTTCACGCCCCTCCCCGAATCGGGCGGATTGGGGTGCCTGCTCTGCCGCCCTCACAATTTCATCACGGGTAAATTCCATCACCCGGTTTGTGTCGGGACAATAGGCCCCTGCTTCTGCTATAAGGTCTACGGCAGCCTGGAACACGCGATCCGCCAGGTCGTCGTCTGAATTTACAATGGTTTGCCTGTCCCATTTGATCTTGTACCGGTCGATAATTTCAGCAAGCTTCGGTACAAAGCGATTCATATAATAATCGGTATCCAAAATTAGAAGGCCATTGTCCGCTCTCTCAAAAACCTCGATTAAATCCAGCATGTGATTCCTCCTGCTTTTAACCGCTGCTCCTTTTTGTGGTTCAGAAAGTCAGCGTATTGATTAACTATGCTATAAATGATTTGGCCAGTTTGACTGCTCCGTAGCCGTTTTCGGCGTAACCGTCTGCGCCGATCTCATCTGCCCACGCTTTTGTAACGGAGCCGCCGCCCAACAACACCTTATATTTCTCACGCTTGCCCTGTCCTTCGAGGGCTTCAATAACGTCTTTCTGGCCGATGAGGGTCGTGGTTAGAAGGGCTGAAAGAGCGATCATATCGGCATTTACTTCATCAGCCTTTACAATGAATGCAAAAGGGTCAACATCGACGCCGAGATCGTGGACATCAAAACCCGATGTTTCCATAAGGAGTTTAACGATGTTTTTGCCGATATAATGCATGTCGCCTTTTACCGTTCCAATAACGACAGTACCTTTTTTCTTTATGTTGGTCCCCATTTCCTGTATTTTGGGTTGAAGAAGATCCATTGCCCCCTGAAAGATCTGTGCCGACCTCATAAGCTCTGGGAGAAAAATATCTTCGTTCTCAAACATCTCTCCAATCGTGTTGAGACCGGGCAACAATCCATTATCAATAATATCAAGAGGCTCAATTCCAACCTCAAGACTCTTCACAGTGATGGAAACAACATCATCCTTTTCCAATGCGATCATTGCGTTTTTTAGATTATCAAAGTGCTCACTTTTTTCCATTTAATGCTCCTTTTTTTTGTGAGAGTGTATTTTTCAACCGCCGATCAATTACGGATCAGACAATCACTACTTGAACCCCCATTTTGTCGAGGTCTTTCTGGAAATCGACGGGTATTTTCCGGTTCGTTATAAGGACATCAAGGTGCTTCAGTGGTGCAACCGACATTTCGGCAACCAGGCCGAATTTTGGGTGATCCGCCATCACGATAACCTGCCCTCTGGTATGGCGGATCATAGTCCGCTCAATTACCGCGATTTCAAGGTTGGGCGTGGTAAGTCCGGCGCTGAGGCTCAGGCCATCTGCGCCTAAAAAGACTTTTGTGGCATTTACCTGCCTGATCATTTCCATGGTAAGGGGGCCGGCAAGGGAATGAGTAGTGACATCATAGGTCCCCCCCAGTAAAACCAGCTCGGCAGTCGTATGTTCCATTTCAGCGATAACGCCGAGGTTATTGGTAAATATGGTAAAAGGCATGGCGGGCTCCACAAAGCGAACCACCATCGAGGCAGTTGTTCCTTCCCCAATGTAAATAATATCATTGGACACGATCATGGACGCAGCCTCTTTTGCAATTCGTTGTTTTTCCTCAGGATTTACCTTTATGCTATTCTGGTAATGAAATTTGCCTGCCACCCGCTCCTGCCTGAAAACTGCCCCGCCATGGGTTCTTTCCACAAGACCCTTTTTCTCAAGGGCATCGAGGTCGCGACGGATGGTCATTTCAGACACACAGAGCAATTCACTCAAATTGGAACTGCGGATGGTAAATTCTTCACCGAGGATTTCGAGGATCCGATGCTGTCGTTCGGCCGGAAGAAGTGACGTATTATTTTTCATGGTAGTACCTTTGGAAAGGTATAAAGTTTGTTTGTTGAAAAACAATTATAATATGTTCGAAAATGTTGTCAAGTGTTAAGTTATAAAATAAAATGAACATATTAAAATTTTATTTGCCGTGGCCTTGTTCCCCGGGCAAATCGGATTCCGAATTCTTAATCTCGGAAGATAGTAATTATTTAAGTAGTAAAAACGATAAATTAAATGGTATGAGATTATTTTCTTGACTAAAGTATCATGGTAATTTATAAAGAAATAAATCGAATGAATTTAATTCCTTAACTTCACGCGTCTTTGATATGAACTAAAATAAACACAAAAAGGTTTGATAATTTTCGCTTAACTGTGCCTGTCAGATATGGGAAGCAGGATTGTGAAATGGTTTGAAGGGGAGTGAACTAAAGTAACGAGCGCATTCCTCACAACTTGATCATATGAAATATCTACAGGATATGTTTCACGTTATTAGGATCGAGAGGCAATTGGATACAATCTTTAATTCAGGAGGGACTGAAAAATGAAACAGAAGGGGATATTATCGGCGGTTATTTTAGTGGCAGTTACAGTGATATTTTTGTTTTCAACCCAAGTCCTGGCGGCGGGCGTATTAAAGGTCTACACCCATACCGACATCAGCGAAATGGAAAAATGGGCGCCTGCTGCCGAGAAGGCCATTGGTGCAAGAATCGAATGGAGCCCACGATTCTCTTCCAATGAGCTCTGGAGCAGGGCTGAGGCCGAAGCACCGAATTTTCAGGCAGACGTGATCTGGGGCTTTATGAATATGCAAGCCATGATCGGCGCAGCCAAGGACTGGTTTATAGCCTATGATTCGCCTGCATGGAAAGATATTCCGGAAAAATTCAAGGATCCGGATCGCTACTGGTATGGATTCAACTACTGGTTTGCGGCAGCCGTTGTGAACACTGATTTGTTGAAAAAGAAAAACCTGCCGAAACCGGTTTCCTGGGCTGATTTGACTAACCCGGCGTATAAAGGCGAACTGGTGATGCCCAATCCCGGAACTTCCGGAACAGCTTTTCTTTCCGTGTCTGCAATGATGCAGATTTTCGGTGAAGAAAAGGCTTGGAAACTGCTGGATGGCATGAACAAGAATGCGGGCCAGTATACGAAATCCGGTAGTGCACCAGCCAAACTCGTTGCCAACGGTGAATATGCCGTGGGTGTCAGCTGGGATCATGCTATTTACAGTCGAGTGGCTAAAGGCTTTCCGATAGAAGGAATAATTCCGTCCGAAGGTACTGCCTATGACCTCGATTCCGTTGCTATTTTAAAGGGATGCAAGAATCTAAAGGCTGCAAAAAAACTTATCGATTGGATTGCGACAAAAGAGGCCATGGAACTCGTTGGCCAGACCCGTTCCAAGGTCACTCGCCCGGGAGTTAAAGCAACAGTCAGCATGGAGCCGAAACTGATTAAATACAATGCGGTGTGGGCAGGTGAAAATAAAAACCGTATCATGAGCACCTGGAAAGAGAAATTTCAAAAGTAGGTTTTCATTTTACCTGGAAACCATTGATGACAAGGTCATCGGATCCCATGGCGGCGGTGCTGAAGAACAGGACCGCCGCTCATATTTCCGAAGTCGGTCCATACTGAACCCAAGGAATCCAATCGCCAGCCGGAGAGCTGCATGAACATGGCGAACACGGAAAGCTATTTCTCCAGAGTTGTTGAGGATGTAAGACAATTTATTCGAAGTCCCGGGCTTGTTGGCCTGGCGGGCCTGGCAACGATATTGATATTTATCTTTATCGTACTTCCCATCGGTTTTGTGCTGGAGAAAAGCATGACCGTGGGGTATCCCATCGTAACCATTCAATACCACCATAAATTCTCATCCGATGCCGATCTCGACAGGAAACTGGTTCAACCTGTGATGACGGTACTGAAGCATATACCCGGCCTGATCAAAACGACGGTAATAAAGAAAGGTGTGCAGGATGCTTCCATCATTCTTCGGTTCGAGAAAAGGTGGGATGATCTAAAGGGGCTCAACGACACCAAACGGGCAATCCTACCGATTCAGGACACCATTTCTCCCCATGTCGAAAAGGTCAGGTACAGGCTTGGAAAAGAACGCGTGTACAGTACCGAGACGTATCGGGATTTTTTTTCCCATAGCCGGTACTGGCATTCCCTGAGAAACAGCATTATCCTGGCTGTCGTTTCAACAACCATCGTTGTCCTGGTGGCGTTTTGTTTCGCCTATTTAGGCCTCAGGGGCCCTCATTGGGCAAGGGGACCCTTGCGTGTGCTGGGGCTAATTCCTCTGGTTGCGCCACCATTTATCTTCTCCCTTTCACTGATTCTTCTGGGGGGAAGATCCGGCGTTATTCCCAAGCTGTTCGATTTCGACTTTAATATCTACGGCTGGCCGGGTGTTATCATCGCCCAGGTGATCACCTTTCTACCCCTGGGGTATCTGATGATCGAAAATGTTCTTCGATCCCTGGGAACCAACATGGAAGATGCGGCGGCAGATATGCGGGCAAGTGATTATAATATCCTTTTCAAAATTACCATTCCGCTGTCGTATCCGGGCACCCTGAAAGCTGCTCTGCTGGTGTTCCTGATGGCAATCGCCGACTTCGGGAACCCGATGCTCATCAGCGGCAACGTCCATTTCCTGGCAACGGATGCCTATTTATACTGGGTGGGTGAAAACAACCTTGAAATGGCGGCCGTATTTTGCGTCTTCCTGATCATTCCGAGCATGATGATGTTCATTGCCCATGAATTCATGCTCAAGGGAAGATCCTTCACGACTATCGGCGGGAAACCTCAGCTTGCAGAAGAGCGGTCAATATCCAGAAAAATCTTTTATCCGATGATGGTCGTAGTTGGTCCCATGTCGATACTGATCGTGGCATGCTTTGGCATGATATTTCTGGGCGCCTTTACAGAAATCCTGATGATCAACAACACGTTTACGCTGGAGCACTTCAACAGTCCCAACGGTATCCGGTCTCTCGCCACCAGTATAAAATTCGCATTGTCCGCGGCATGTATCGCGCCTTTATTCGGTGTAACCCTGTCTTATATTTTTGTACGAAAACGGGTGCCGTTCAAACGGGCCCTGGAATTCTTGTCGCTCCTCGGGTTCGCCGTACCAGGAACTGTAATGGGTGTGGGATATATTCTGGCTTTTAATTCACCGCCGCTCAAATTGACCGGCACCTTTTTGATCATGATCATCAATGAAGCTTTCAGAAATCTGTCCGTAAGCCTGGAGGCCGGGTCGAGCAAACTTCATCAAATCGATGTCGCCATTGAAGAGGCCGCGGTGGACATGGGCGCGAGTGCCTTCAAAACTTTTACCAAGATCGTGCTTCCCCTGATCAGTTCCGCCCTTATCGCTGGTTTCATCTATACGTTCATGGTTGGAATGATCGCTGTCAGCGCGGTTATTTTCCTGATTTCACCGGGAAATAATCTTGCCGCCCTCTACATACTGGCCGTCGCGGAACAGGGGAACCTCGGCATGGCGTGTGCGATTTCCCTCATGCTGATCGTCGTGGTTCTGGTATGCTTGATCGCTTTGAAGGTTGTGGGAAAGTATACAAAGACGGAAGTCTATTAGACCGAATATTTCATGAAAAAGGAAGATTTGTAATGGCTGTTAACATTGATAACCCGATCATCGAGCTCCAAAATATCACCAAGCGTTTCGGCCAAATGACCGCTGTCGATAACGTCTCTTTCTCTTTAGAAAAAGGAAAACTCGTGACGTTTGTCGGTCCGAGTGGCTGTGGCAAGACCACGCTGCTGAGAATGATCAGCGGATTAACAGAACCGACCCAGGGTAAAATTATCCTTGATGGAGAGGATATTACAACCTTACGCGCCAATGCCAGAGATACGGCCATGGTATTTCAGAATTATGCACTTTTCCCTCATCTGACCGTCGCCCAAAATATCGGGTTTGGCCTCGGTATCATAAAAAAACCGAAAGAGGAAATCCGCCGGGAGGTCGAACGCCTGCTGGGGCTTGTACAACTTGAGGGGCTTGGCAAGCGGAAACCCCAGGAGCTGTCCGGCGGGCAACAGCAGCGGGTGGCCCTGGCCCGGGCACTCAGTCTTCATCCAAAGATTCTGCTCCTTGACGAGCCCCTCTCCAATCTGGATGCAAACCTCCGACTCATGATGCGGGAAGAAATCCGGGGGCTGCAAAGAAAGCTCGACCTTTCCATTATTTTTGTGACCCACGACCAGGAAGAAGCCATGTCCATTTCAGATGTTCTCGTGGTTATGGACGACGGCATCGTCAAACAGATCGGTCCGCCAACGGAGATATACGAGCGTCCGGTGGATATATTTGTCGCCAATTTTGTGGGGCACATCAATTTTTTTGACGGTGAAGTGACCGACATCTCGGAAAAGAAGATTATCTTCAGGACGGAGCACGGGGATTTGAGAATCGAACCTCCTCAATTCGACTTGTCTGTGGGCGATCGGTTAAAAGCGGTTGTGAGGCCCGAATCGATCAGCATCGCAGGCTTTGAAA
>CAZILY010000030.1:0-12966 GCA_964540175.1 uncultured Pelolinea sp.
ATGGGCAAGCAGCACCTTATATTCAATACGCAGCAGTAAGGGCAAATAGCATACTCAGAAAAGTACATTTTTCCCTTCCCAAAAGCAAAGATATTGGATATAAACTATCAGAAGCTGAAATTGGGTTAATCGATTTGCTTGGACGATTCCCTCAGGAAGTTCAAAGATCAGCCAGAGATCTACGACCGCTCCTAATTGCGAATTATTCTTTTGAGGTTGCTCGGGCGTTTAGTAATTTCTATAATAAATGCCCAGTACTCAGCGCGGATGAAAGAACTAAAGAATTTAGGTTGCGTCTTGTGGCAGGGACAAAACAAGTCATCATTAACAGTCTCAGCTTGCTGGGAATAAAAGTGCCTGAAGTAATGTAAACAAATTTATTGAGGAGATATTAATGGCAAGAATTCGAACAATCATTATGGGAGCGGCCGGAAGAGATTTTCATAATTTTAATGTTTTTTTCCGTGACAATCATGATTATGAAGTGGTTGCATTCACTGCAACACAGATACCAAATATTGAAGGCCGGAAATACCCTAAAGAACTTTCTGGTTCGTTGTATCCTGAAGGGATTTCCATTTATGCGGAAACAGAGTTGATTAATCTAATCAAAAAAAATAATATTGAACAAGTTGTTTTTGCATATAGTGATGTTCCACATGAGTATGTTATGCATAAAGCTTCTTTGGTATTAGCTGCTGGTGCGGATTTCCGTTTGATGGGCACAGGCAGCACTCAAATAAAATCAAATAAACCTGTTGTCACTGTTTGTGCTGTGCGGACAGGTTCTGGGAAAAGCCAAACTACTCGGCGTGTTTCCAAAATACTTATCGAATTGGGCTATAAAGTTGCTGCAATTCGCCATCCGATGCCCTATGGCGATTTAGTGAAACAGAGAGTTCAGCGGTTTGCATCTTATGATGATTTGGATAAGCATGCCTGCACTATTGAGGAGCGGGAGGAGTATGAACCGCATCTAGATAATGGTGTTATCGTATATGCGGGAGTGGATTATGCGGACATTTTAGTTCAAGCTGAAAAAGAGGTTGACATTGTTTTATGGGATGGCGGGAATAATGATTTGCCTTTTTACGTTTCCGACCTTGCTATTGTAGTTGCTGACCCACATCGCCCAGGGCATGAAATCTCATATCATCCTGGCGAAACCAATGTAAATCTGGCTGATATTTTTGTGATCAACAAAGTTGATACTGCAGATCCTGAAAGCGTAATAAAAGTAAGAAAATCACTTAGAGATTTAAATCCAGATGCAGTAGTAATTGAAGCTGCATCACCGCTTTTTGTTGATAAACCAGAGGAGATTAGGGGTAAGCGGGTTCTTGTTATTGAAGATGGTCCAACCCTGACACATGGCGAGATGAAATATGGTGCTGGGTGGGTAGCAGCGCGGCGATTTGGGGCGTCATTGATTGTTGATCCGCGTCCTTATGCTGTAGGATCAATCGCAAAAACTTATGAGAAATATCCCAACACAGGCCCCATTCTTCCTGCGATGGGATATGGAGATGCGATGATTTCTGATCTGGAAAAAACCATTAATCGCGCTGATGTTGAAATGATTATTTCAGCAACGCCAATTGATCTTACAAGAATCATTAAAGTAAATAAACCAATGCAGCGTGTTAGATATGAGCTACAGGAAATTGGACAGCCAACCCTAAGAGAATTACTAGAAAAGAAATTTGGTAAAAAATAACTAAGACAGGTCTTCGTTAAGAAAACGAAGATCTATCTGTTTATATCGGGACCTGCTTTATAATTAGTTCATGTTTATTGATGAAGTTGTCATTGAAGTCCAATCCGGAAAAGGCGGTGATGGAATCGTCCATTTCCGGCGGGAAAAATATGTTAACCGCGGTGGTCCTGATGGCGGAACTGGAGGGAAGGGGGGCGATATTATTTTTAGAGTGAACCCTCACTTGAATACTTTAGAAAAGTTTCGGCATCAAACAATTTTTATAGCGAAAAATGGCAAGCGCGGCGGTGTGAAGAATCAGACTGGACGATCAGCTGAGAACCTTATATTAAATGTTCCACCTGGAACAATTGTGAGGGAAGTGGGTACTGGTGGACAAATTGCGGATCTTATCGAAGAGAATAAAGAAGTGGTTGTTTGTCCCGGTGGCGTGGTGGCCGCGGAAATACCAGATTTGCGAATTCACACAACCAGGCGCCGCGTATCGCAGAAAAAGGGGAACCAGGGGATGAGAAAACATTGTACCTTGAGCTGAAGTTGATAGCTGATGTTGGCATAATAGGAATGCCTAACGCAGGCAAATCAAGTTTGTTGGCTTCAGTAACCAACGCGAAACCTAAGATTGCCAATTATCCGTTTACAACCCTTGTTCCGAATTTGGGGGTAGCAGTTTTGGATGATGAAATAACGATGATTTTGGCAGATATTCCAGGATTAATTGAAGGGGCTCATACTGGAATAGGTTTAGGGGATACTTTCTTAAAACATATACAACGTACTAAAGTTCTTATTCATTTACTTGATGGATTGTCATCAGATCAGATGGCGGATTTTGCACAGATTAATACAGAACTATCCTTGTTTGATCCCGACTTAGGTAAAAAACCGCAGGTTGTAGCAATCAACAAGATAGATATCCCTGATGTTCAAGAAAAACTGGAAGACATAAAAGAAATTTTTAAAGAAAAAGGAATCGAAGTATCCATTGTTTCTACAGTAACACATGAAAACACAAAGAAATTATTATGGAGAGCAAAAAATCTACTTGATGAATTGCCAGATGTTGAAAAAGAAATTACCTTACCCGTTTACCATCCTGAATCAAAAGACAAAGAATTTGAAGTAGCTAAGATGGAAAAAGGATGGGTGATCAAAGGTGGATCAATTGAAAGAGCAGCGGAGATGACTTATTGGGAATACTTTGAATCTGTTAGACGATTTCATCGCATCCTTGAATCGATGGGCATAGGTGACGCGCTGCGTAATTCCGGTATTCATGAAGGTGATTCGGTGTTCATTGGCGAGCATGAATTTGAGTGGGCAGACGAATGGAGTAATGTCTAGTGTGTAGAAAACGAATCGGAGTATTTGGGGGTACTTTTGATCCTCCGCATGTAGGCCACTTAATTTTAGCTATGGAGGCATCAGACCAATTAAATCTTGATAAAATCCTATGGGTTTTAACTCCGGATCCTCCCCATAAACGGGGAAAAAAGATTTCCCCGATAGATGCCAGAATAAAAATGGTTCAGGCTGCGATTGAAGACAATCTTTGTTTTACTTTTTCGACCGTGGATATTGACCGCCCGGGTCCTCATTATGTGCTTGATATGATGGATTTACTAAGAAATAAATTCCCTGGCAATGATTTGGTTTTTCTCATGGGAGGAGATTCACTCCATGATCTGCCAAAATGGTATAAACCCAAGGATTTTATTGATGCGTGTGACAAAATTGGTGTTATGCGCCGGCCTGGTGAAAAGATAGATTTTTGCGATCTAGAGGATGCATTACCAGGAATTTCAGGAAAAGTTGAATTTGTTGATGCTCCTTTGCTGGAAATTTCCTCAAATCAGATTCGGCATCTAATATTTTCGAAAAAGCCATATCGATATTACTTGCCATTTGAGGTTTATAGAATTATCGAAGAGATGCATTTGTACAAGGACAAACTTGAAGATTAATGATAATGGTTTATAGATGGAAAACCCAAAGGAAAAGATGAAAAAAATTATTGTAATTTTATTGTCAGGTTTTTTATTGTCGAGTTGTATTTTAATACCTGAAAATATGCCTACATCAATACCTGCGTCTTTAACTCCAATTGATGATCCCTCCCCTTCACCAGAGAACACGGAATCGCCTGAACCAAGAGAAACTAATACAACAGCCCCAACAGCTACTTTAGCAGTTGTGGATACCAGTATTCCTACTGAAATACCCACAGAGTTACCTACTGAAACACCCACGGAGGTACCTACTGAAACGAGCATTCCGCAAATCACCGCTACTCCTTTTCCTTTTAGTCTTCAAACCGGTTCACTTGTTTATATTAAGAATTTTGCCTACCCTTCAGATGGGTGTGATTGGCTGGGAGTTGCCGGGCAGGTTTTTGATGAGGACGGGAAACCGTTGATAAATCATGTTGTTGGGATAACCGGAAAAATCGAAGGAACAGTTGTTGATTTTATTGGAGTAACTGGAGTCCCGGAAGCAAACATTTATGGGCCTGGTGGATTTGAAATTCAGATTGCTGATCACATATTTGCTTCAGAAAAAGAGCTTTCTATTCAGGTCTTTAACTTAGATGGCATTCCAATCTCGGATTCTTTCCCTTTTGATACTTTTTCTGATTGCGAGAAGAATCTTGTTATCATTAATTTTTCCGCCGCAAAATGAGATGAATTAAAACGATTCCATCATAATCTTTGTTTTATAGTGATGTTATGACAAGAAGAAAGAATTACTTTATCATTTCCTTTTTGAGTTTGATAGGATTATCCACGTTATTGGGAATTATTATTTGCGTTAGACTAATTTACCTTTTTATCGTAGATAGTCCAACTGAGAATTTTAAGCAGGTTGAAGAAATGGGGTTTACCCAATCCGTGGATGATAGTGAGGGGGGATTTGTTGATACTCAAAATGAGGAGATTCGGTCTTTTGAGAATGATTCTGAAAACCCTGAACAAACTTTTCGGGATCAGGATTATAAATCAACGCTGAATATTTTAGATACAACAGCTATCTTAGAGAATGATCCGATTGCTCTGGCTGAAAAATATAGAGGAATTAAAAATGCGCCAGTGATGTTACTTGAAACACCGATAAACTACATTGATGGAAAATACAAGAAATTTTGGGTGCTTAACGTGGACGATAATAATTACAGGAATATTGACGCGAAACTCGTCTACCAGACCCCCCACGTATATTTTTGGATCGAAGAAGGTGTTAATTACACCTTGCCTGAAGTTGAAAATTTGGTAAATATGTTTGAAACCCAAATTTATCAGCGAAATAGAGAGGTGTTTGGAAAAGAATGGTCTCCTGGAATTGATAATGATGTCCATCTGACCATGTTGTACGCCCACAAACTTGGGAGCGCAGCTGGTTATTTTTCATCTGCAGATTCATTGATGCCCGAGATCGAACGATTTTCAAATATGGCAGAAATGTTCTACTTATCAGCAGACCATATCAATTTGGGTGATCATTTTACTTATGGTGTTCTAGCGCATGAATTCCAGCACATGATTCATTGGAATATTGATCGAAACGAAACATCATGGGTAAATGAAGGGTTATCTGAATTGGCTGTCGAACTTAACGGGTTTAATACTGGTGGGTTTTCATTTCTTTTTGCTGCTGATCCAGATCTCCAATTAAATTATTGGCCTGGAAATTATCAAGGTGATTCTACTCCTCATTATGGCGCTTCATACCTTTTCATGAAATATATATGCGAAAGGTATGGGCCCGACTTTATCAGTGAATTAGTATTACAACCCGAGAATGGAATGTGGGGTTTAGATGAAGTATTACCCTCAATCTCAGGAGATAACCTACTAACAATAACCACATCCGAGCAAACCTTTCAGGATTGGACGATTGCTAATATTTTACAGGATGACGAATTTACAGATGGGGTTTATGGTTATGGGAAGGATAGCAGCGTTCCTCCATTTTCTTCAACTGAGATTGTTGAATGTGGTTCGGAAGCAGTCAGAAGAACTGTTAATCAATTTGGAACAGATTATGTAGAAATATCATGTGAAAGTAATTATGAGATATCGGTGCGATGGAATCAGGATGTCCCTGTTATTTCAGAAAACCCAAAATCAGGTGATTATTATTACTGGTCGAATGCTGGCGATGAATCTGGAATGAGATTGTCAAGAAAATTTGATCTTACTAAGATATCGGGTCTGGCAGAATTATCTTACTGGGCATGGTACGATATTGAAGAAGATTACGACTATCTTTATTTGAATGTCTCCGAGGACGGCAAGAACTGGCATAATCTTGAGACCTCTTCCTGTATAAGGGACGACCCGACTGGTTCAAACTTAGGGTGTGGTTATAGCGGGAAGTCTGCTGGGTGGATTAAGGAAGTAGTTGATTTAAGTGATTATGTCGGAAAAGAGATTTCTGTTGAATTTGAGTATATTACAGATGCGTCTGTTAATGGTGAAGGTTTTCTGATAGACGATGTTGAATTAAATGCAATAAACTTTTTCGATGATTTTGAAATTGATAATGGGGGATGGATTGCTGAAGGGTTTGTCCGAATAGAGAACGCGCTACCGCAAAATTTCGGTATTTCGATAATAGAGAACGACAGGGAATTGGATATTAATAAATTCTTTTTTAAAAGTCAAACAGAACTCTCATATATCGTCAAAAATAATGATGAAGAAAAACGCGAGATTATTGTTATTAGTGGATTGTCTCGTTTTACACATATACCAGCATGGTATGAAATATCAATCTTGAAAATAGACTAATCAGATCGCTGAATTCTTGTGGTTCTCAATTTCTTTTAATAACTCCGCTTTTCTCTCTGAAACAGCTGTGCTGATTTGTTTCGAAAGATTGTTCATCCTGGATGATAAGGCCGCTCTTGTTTCCTCGCCGCTTTCTGGTGCCAGCAATATCATAATTGAACTGCCAACGAAGGCGCCAACAAATGCACCAAAAATGAATCTACTAAATCTGTTCATGTAGGAACTCCTTTTGGAAGAAATAACCAATTTAATAATAATTTTACGTTATTATACATGTGAATAATTGATCTTCCTATTTGAATTTGGTTAATGCAAAACGTGGTGAAGAAAGAAGACGGCTGGTGAGCCCTTTTTGCTGGGAATGATATTTTTCTAATTACTTGTATTATGGCTGATTCTCTTGGGAAAACCTGATGTGGTATGAATGAAAATAAATTTCTCCGGTTTTTTTATTAAACAACGATTGGTGAATCATTTAATGATTCCAAACGGGCATTAGCTAAGTCAGGGAGGGACTGTAAGGTGTGGAGGGGGGTAGACCCTTCAGCGTTCAGACTTGCCGACACGCTACCCATCAATCCTGCGCGTAAGGGATCAAAATGCGTTGAAAAACCAGCTTCGAACCCACCACAAAACGTCGCGAATGTTCCAATAGTATCAATTAAATTTGATGGGTAAGAAGGTATTTTGTATTTTTTCTTCGAGACCGCATCATATAAATAATGAGTTTCTGTTCCGTTTACAATAACCACAATTTCAACGCCACTTTGGGCAATATATTCGACCATTTCCCAAACATCTTCACTTTTTCCTTTGAAAAGATTTCTAATCTGGTTTTCGGTTGCTAAGAATGCAGAAGATCCTCTGATGAGAGAAGGTATATCAAACCAGAATGAAGGATGCATATACCCATTAGAAGCACACAAGATCACATTACCATTTATTTGAGACCGATAAAAGGGTGGAATCAAACTGTGACTATAATAATCAATAGGGCATAATAGAAGATTGCTCGCTTGAAGATAATCATTTGGAAAATCGTCTGGGTGTATTGAGTATGGAGCAGGGGTGTTTCTTTTGTCTAAAACTATTTGGGATGATTCATATCCGAGCAGAGATTTTGGAAGGGGATGTTTTATCTCAAAAAAATGTTTTTGAGGGTTTTTTATGTAGACTGTATTAGAGTTTTTAATGGAGTAAAATCTACGCTGTTCAAAATCACGGGAAATGTTGGTGATTCCGGAAGTATTAAAATGACAATTCTCAAATTCTTGGGTCCATTCAATTGAATTGTGCTTGCTAATCTTTGCGATTAACCCAGCTCCTTTTTCCCATAAATGGAATCCTGCCGCAGCGTATAGAACTCCACCGCCAGGCTTGTTAATAAAAACCTGTTTGTTTTTATTAATGATGGTTTCATTAAATATGCGACCTGCAATGATTGTGTTGAAGGAAAAAAAACGGTTCATGACAGGGGAGTTGGATTGCAGGATGTTATTTTATGAAAAATTTTTCCCCTTTCCTTTACCTTTCTTGACCAAAGTGTATAAAAACGAGATAGTTCCTATCCCAATTTTTGAAATCTTTTTACTTGTAAGGATTTTATCTTCACCATCCAACTCAGCAGACTTTTCTAATAAATATGCGGCGATTAATCCCATCAGAGCGCCGAGTATGCCTCCAAAAAGGTACAAAATTGAATTGCTTTTCTTTTCAGACATTTCTTCTTATCCTTTTGAATTCATTTTTTCTTAAAAATTGCGTAAATCGACTCAAAAAAAATAAATGGATGTGCGCTTGTTTTACAGATTTTATTTATACTTGCTTCAATCCGAAGCATAACCGATTGAATGTTAGGGGTCATAATTCGCATCCATTTAGAATATCTATTGGTTAAATAAATAAAGGTAATCAAAGTTGCAAAAAAGAACATTGTGGGTGGGATTATTAGAATTAATAAAAATGCAGCGGAAATATCACCTAGCTTTTCCAAATCTAAAGTGCCTTTAAGCACTCCACCAATTATTAAAAACCCACAGATACCAATTATTATGGAAAAACTAATCATTGGTATGATGATTTGAAAAAATTGGTGTGAACGGGTCTTGTTATTTTTTTGTAACATTTTTTATTGCTTTAATTAAATTATTCTAACATAGGTAAAAATTAATTAAATCTAAAATCCATTACTGCTTGATTTATTACTTCGAGATCCTTATGTGTGAGGTCAAAATACATGGGCAGACGAACTAAGCGATTACTTATGTCTTCGGTTACAGGCAGGCTTCCTTCTATATAGCCATATTTTTTGCCCATTTTAGATATATGCAAAGGGACATAATGAAAGACTGAATGAACGCCTTTATCCTTTAAGTGCTGAATGAACGCTTGGCGAGTATCCAGGGTGGGGAGAAGAAGATAGTACATATGATAGCTCTGTGTGCAGTAATCAGGGATAAATGGCTGCACCACTTTATTATTCTGAGCCCATTCCTTAAGAACGGAATCATAAGTATCCCAAATCTCCTTCCTTTTTCTTTGAATGATTTGTGATTCTTCAAGATGTGACAGCAGTATTGCGGCAAGAATATCGGAAGGGAGAAAGCTTGAACCCAAATCTACCCATGAATATTTATCAACTTGCCCACGGAAAAATCTACTGCGGTTTGTTCCCTTCTCGCGAATGATTTCAGAGCGTTCGATGTAGCTGCTGTCGTTTATTAATAAAGCGCCACCTTCTCCACAGGATATATTCTTGGTTTCATGAAAACTTTGTGTAGCGAATTTACCAAAAGTGCCCAGGTATTTTCCTTTATATTTACCAAAAAGGCCATGTGCATTGTCTTCAACTACATCAAGTCCATATTTTTTGGCGATTTCTAGTATTTGGTCCATTTCACAACCTACCCCCGCGTAATGAACAAGGTAGATTGCTTTTGTGTTATCAGTGATTAATTCTTCCAGTTTGGTTTCATCCATATTCAATGTATCTGGTCGAATATCAATGAAAACTGGTTTTGCTCCCCGTAGAATAAACGAATTAGGTGTGGAAACAAAAGTAAAAGAAGGAACAATTACTTCATCTCCTTTTTTTAGATTTAACAGAATCGCGCTCATTTCAAGCGCGTGAGTGCAGCTTGTTGTTATCAATGCTTTCTTAACGTTGAAATATTGTTCCAAAAAAAGATTGCATTTTTTTGTAAATGGACCATCTCCAGAGATGTGATAATTCTCAAGTGCTTCTTTAATGTATTTTTCCTGGTTAGGAGCTATATATGGTTGATTGAAGTTGATCATTTATTGGGTAATCTCTCTCTCTCTATTTTTTTGGGTTGGAAATTTCGCCGATGACATAAGTTGGAACGCGCATTGAACGATTGAATATGCGAGCAAGATATTCGCCAAAAATACCTAACCCGAATAATTGTGCGCCGCTGTAAATGCTAATGATGGATGCAAGGAAAGGAAAACCAGGCAAGTCTCCATCAAGAAAACCTTTGATCATCACAAAAATAAGTACTCCGATTCCAAATAAGGTTAAGAAAAAGCCGATGAGGCTGGCAAACCTCAGTGGAATGGTGCTGAAACCAGTTAATACGAGCATTGTAAATTTTGCTAGTTTGAATAGATCATAATTTGAATGTCCCACTATTCGTGTCTGCTCGTTTACTTCTACAAGTCCGAACTTTTCTGTTCCCCATCTTAGAAGTGCGTCAATGATTACATTTGGGCTATCAAATTGGTCAAATGCGGTTCGTATTTCTTTCTTAAAAGCGCGAAATGCGCTTATGTACTTTATTCCTTCGACTCCCAGTATTTTTCCTAAGAACCTTTTGGTAAACCTTGAAGAAAAATTGCGCCACGTTGAATGAACAAGTTTTTCAGGAATGCCGTAAACGACGTCATAACCTTCGTTCAGCTTTTCAACTAATTTGTGAATTTCTTCAGGAGGATGTTGAAGATCATCATCCATTGTTATGATCACATCATATTTAGCTAAACGGATACCGCATAAAAGCGCATTATGTTGGCCATAGTTGCGCCTAAGATTAACTCCACGCACCTGTTTGTTCTCGTCAGTGATTTTTTGGATGGAATCCCAGCTTTTATCCTTACTACCGTCATTGATGAGCAAGATTTCATAATTTGAGCAGATACTCTGGAGGGATTTTTTTAGTCGTGCAATTAATTTTGGAAGTATTGATTCGCTGTTATAAACTGGTATGACAACAGATATGTTCTGATTCATTAATTTATCCATTTCTAAGAACAATTGTACGCTAAAATGATCTCCGAAAGGTCATTTCGATAAGGATAATCAGGGTTATTTCTAATTCTCTTGAGGGTGTAACACATCCCACTAGAAAAATTGCCTTCGGATGATTGAATGATTTCAATTATCCATTTCGACCTTTCCCAATTTGCTCCCCAAAGATAACCCTCCAGAAAAGGCAGCCATTCTGATGCAATTCTTGGGGATTGGCTGGAGTAAATCGCGGCATCACCTAAACGTTCAATTTCTTCGTATTTACCGAATTGACGGGCAAGATCAGCTTTTTCAAAATAATAACACCATGTTTTTATGGTTTGCTGCCTAAAAAGGTGACTAAATGGAGTATGTATTGGTTGTTCTGCGATAAGGTCAATTTTTGAAAAAGAGATCTCATCAACTTGTCTGAATGATAAATTGGGATTGGTGATGGAGTTTGAATATTTTTTGTCCAATATCTTTAAGCACCCAGGGGGTTGAAAATGGAATGCGATTATGTCGCTGGAATTACCGCTGAATTGAAATGAGCGGTAAGGTTTGTCGATCTTCTGGTTATAAATGCTCTCTTCAAACCAAATATCATTTCTTGCATCAGTATAATACACAAGGTGGGAAAGTCGGTTTGTAGAGTAGTTGTTTAAGTACATCAAATTCACTGGAGAAGTTAACGAATTATCGCTGTAATATCTTAAACCTACATCAGATGCGATTAGAATTGTATTCTCTTTTAATGAAGGTACTCGCCAGGATAATTGCCAGATAAAACTTTCTAAGTTTTCCCAATCCCTTTTATACGACATTGCGTTTTCAAAATGACTGCCGACAGAAAAACTGAGCAGTAGAGATAAAAGGGTTAATTGAACATATCTTTTCTTTTTAAAAATACCTATCACCCCCCCGCTAAGAAGGGCAATTGATGGCAGGAAAGCAATCGCCATGCGGTCCCAGGCAAATTCGATTTCAAGAGGCAGGTCAAGTACCCATATAATTGAGGCCGATAAAATGAAAAGTAAAATACTGCTTGCCAGCATCTCTAAAATTATTTTTCTTGTATCTTTTGAATTACTCACATTATCTTGTCTTCTCATCCAGTAGTTGAACATACCCATTGATGCCAGAAAAGTGAAAAACATCAATGCCCAAATAAGGCGGGTGGCTGAAGTTCCAAAATTGCTTATCGAAGGAAAGTGGAATGATCGAACCCAGGCACCAATAGAAACCGTGATGAAATCCTTGGGAATCCGGGTAATTAAAGAGCGCAGCGCGTTTGCGGGATCTGCTAATAAGGATGAAAAAAATGTGGGTTTGTAAGTTGGGAATTGAAAAATAAATACCCGCCAGATAACAAAGATTATGAAAATCAATAGATAGGGAATCCAAATTTGCAAGATTTGAGCTACTCGTTCCTTCCTTTTTGTCAAAGGTTGCTTCTCTTCTAGAATTTTCCAAAGAATGAATGGCCGAATAATTTCCAACGTGGCGAAATTCTCAATTGAAAACATGCCAATTGAAAGAAGGATGCTTGAGATTGTTAGAAAATGGCTGCGTTTTTCTTTTGATTCGTTTAGAGCCATTAGAAAAATAGAAAGCAGGAAAAACATGAAGATGCTAAGGTGATGGTTATAGATCAAGGCAATTGGCTGCTGGAGGAAACCAGGATAGATCGCAAAAATTGATGCCGCAGCCAGGTTGATTCCATTGTTTTGTTTCCAGATTAGTTGGATGATCTTAAAAAATAGAATTGCGCAAATCCACCGTAAAAATAATGCTAAGATATGGTAACCGATTGGATTGAATCCAAACAAAAAGGTTGTCGCAGAGAAAATCCAAGCAGAAAATGGTCTATCTGATGCAACGAACTCCGGGAAGCCATTCGGTCCAAAAGTATTATATTGATACAAATAGGGGAGATCATCCCAATAAAAACCCAGTTTGGGAATTAGAATCCCAAAACATACCGCAATAAGTAAAAATAACCACACATAAGGAGCGTATTTACTTGATAGAAATTTCGCAAGCGGTTGTTTCAATTTTATAAAATTCCTAGTTCTCATTCATATATCATCTGTTCGATGTTATTTAGTGCCAATTCTTTTTCAGAAGAAGGCCTGGATTGCTTGTCGATCCTGCTCCATAGTGCCTGCAGCATTTGTAAATATTCGGGCGATTGGATGCTTATTGTTCTTGATAAC
>CAZILY010000031.1:0-12686 GCA_964540175.1 uncultured Pelolinea sp.
CTCATTGGGTAAACATCCTAGAAACATTCTTCCAGTAATGATCGGAGTGTATTTAATTTGCATTCCAAAGGTTTGGTCTCATACGGATCCTGGTCCGCTTCTCGCGGTGTTATTTTGCACAACGTTAGCACCGATTAGCGGGCGGTTTGGGTTTCTTGCGGGTTTGGCTGCAGGGGCTTTACACCTCCCGATGGTTATGCATGTAGGGGGGTTGCATGGATACATGAATCTTTATAATAATGGGTTTGCAGGCGGATTAGCTATGCTCCTTATAGTAGGATTTATAAAAGGATTGAAACCTCACGTTTTAGAGGAAGATTGGATTAGGAAGCCGATTTTTAAGAAGAAAGCTAATTAATCTTGGTTTTTTACAATTTTATCAAGTCCCATTAGGAAAAGAAAAATCAAACTAATTGGGATGAGGGTCCCGATTAAACAAAGGAATCCGAGCAGAGCGGATTTTAATCCATAGATGAACCAAATTAAGCCTAGCCCAACTACAAAAAGGATTATTAAGAACCATACTACCAATCGAAATTTGGTTTGATCTGCGTAACTTCTCAAATTGTTTGGCACGGATACCATCCTTTTTATTTATTAGATTTGTTGCATAACATGTATTCAGTAATGTCTGCAAGAATGAAAAGCAGAGATATTCAAATCCAATAAATGTAAAAATATATTATATTGTGATATGAAGGAAATCTTAAGGGATTGCGAAATTAGTATTCCATTGTCCAGAATACGTTAATATTGTCAAAGAGAGACAATGCAACTCAAAAAATATCTTGGAGATATTTTGAAAATAACAAAATCGCCAGAAGCGATGATGATGATGAGTAACAAATATATGGAAGGTTGGTTTTATGCTAGAAAAAATTAAATGTTTTCTATTGGATATGGACGGAACCATATATTTAGGGACAAAATTACTACCAGGTGCATTGGAATTTTTAGACCTGCTGGCTGAAAGACATCTTGATTATCTTTTTCTGACGAATAATTCATCTAAGCATGCCGGTCAATATGTAGAAAAATTGGCTCGATTTGGTATATTTGTAGGAAAAGAACAAATTCTTACATCTGGTGAAGCGACAACAATTTATTTGCAAAAGGAAATGCCTAATGCAAGAGTGTTTATTGTCGGTACAAAGGCCTTAGAAGAAGAATTTTCTAATTGTGGATTTAGACTGGTTGAGAATAAACCTGATGTTATCGTTCTAGGTTTTGATACCACTCTCACATATAGAAAATTGGATAAAATATGCAATTTTGTCCGGGAGGGATATCCATATATCGCGACACATCCAGATATAAATTGTCCTACTGAGACTGGATTTATGCCAGATATTGGTTCTTTTATTGCGTTGATAGAATCATCGACCAGTAGGAGACCAGATGTAGTGATAGGAAAGCCAAATGATCATATGGTAAGTGCTGTTTTAGAGAGGACGGGTTATCAAAAAAACGAGATTGCAATGATAGGGGATCGTTTATATACGGATATAGCAATGGGGAAAACAGGGATTAAAACTATTTTGGTGTTAAGTGGTGAAACAAAAAAGAATGATCTTTTGCTAAGTGAAATTAAACCTGATATTATTGAAGATGATTTAATGGGAATCGTTAATCTATTAGAGAAAAAATAGAGCGGGCGATGGGGCTCGAACCCACAACCTTCTGCTTGGGAAGCAGACGTTCTACCATTGAACTACACCCGCGAATTAAAAGCCATTATAGCGATGGGAAGATTGTCTGTCAAGTAAATGAAAAACAAGAGAAAAATCATATAAAATTGAATTTATCGATATAATGTTATAATGCCGTCCGATTTTATGATTGATAATAGAAGAGAAGCGCTTAAATAACAGGAGCGATAATTGATTACTAATCCAGTAAATTGGCTGATGGGACTTTTCTCTTTAGATTTAGGGATTGACCTGGGGACAGCCAACACATTAATTTATGTTCGCGGGAAAGGCATCGTAATCCAAGAGCCTTCCTGGGTGGCTATTGAGAAGAGAACCAGACGACCTCTGGCAATTGGGGCTCAGGCAAAAGAAATGTTAGGCCGTACGCCGATGAATATTGTTGTCATTCGCCCTTTGCGTGATGGAGTTATCTCGGAATTTGAAATTACACATGCAATGTTGGAGTATTTTATAGGAAGGGTTCATCAACAATCGATTGTGCCAATGCCTAGACCACGCGTAGTTGTAGGAATTCCTTCAGGTGCCACCGAAGTAGAAAAACGTGCTGTGTTTGATGCAACAATGGCTGCTGGAGCGCGAGAGGTGTATCTTATTGAAGAACCGATGGCTGCATCTCTTGGGGCAGGTTTGCCGTTAGCCGAGGTGCGTGGTGTGATGATTATAGATATCGGTGGGGGGACTACGGAGGTTGCAATAAGTTCAATGGGCGGAGCGGTTGTCTCTCGTTCTTTACGTGTGGCGGGAGATGAGATGGATCAGGATATCATCAGTTACATAAGAAATAAATACAACCTATTAATTGGTGAACGAATGGCTGAACAAATAAAAATTGAAATTGGTTCGGCTTTTCCACTTGAAACAGAAAAAACAATGACTATCCGTGGTCGAAACCTTGTGACTGGATTGCCTGAAGCAATGGAAGTTTCATCAATTGAAATACGGGAAGCATTAAATAATTCCCTTCAAATTATTTTGGATACAATTAAGGACGCATTAGATGAAGCGCCCCCGGAGATCGGCGCTGATCTCTTGGATGCTGGGATTTGCATGGCAGGGGGCAGTTCACAACTGCAAGGATTTGTGCAGAGATTGTCATCAGAGTTACGAATGCATGTTTGGTTGGCAGATGACCCGATGACCTGTGTTGCTCGCGGTGCAGGAATCGTACTTGAAGATTTGGATCGTTTTCAGCATTTGCTGGTGGATGTGGATCGTTCGAGACAGCGGCCTATTTGATAATTTAGTATAAATATTTGATATGAATTCTATTTCTCCACGTTCAATGCGATACGTTGTGGCATTTTTACTCATCATTGGGTTAATCCTGTTGGCCCTTGGCGGGGTGATTCGTCCATTTCTTGGGGTTGTTATGGATCCATTTGTAATAGCTCAGCGATGGTTATCTGAAAGATATATGGCGGTGTATGATTTCTTTACTCTGCCGCGAGACGTTACAGAACTACTGCAGAGAAATGCTCAGCTTGAAAATGAGTTATCGAACCTGCAAAGTCAAGTGATCCAATTACAAGAGCAGCTGCGTGAAACCGAAGTGTTATACTCACTTCTTGATTTTGCGCGGTCTAGGCCTCAGGATCAATATATCGCTGCAGCTGTTATTGGGAAAGACCCAAGCCCATTTTTGCATTATGTGATCATTGACCATGGATCAGATGATGGTATTCAGCATGGAATGCCTGTAGTTACACAACAGGGATTGGTGGGAAGAGTTGCAGCGGTTACTGCCAGCGCATCCCGAATACGATTAATTACAGATCCGGAATCGGTAGTAAATGTTCGTCTGCAAGGCCAGAACGAAGATGCATTGGCTGAAGGATCAATTACAGGTGATGTAACATTGGGGATGGTTTCTCAGAATGTTATCCTTAATCCAGGTGATATTCTCCTAACATCTGGCTTAGGCGGGAATTACCCAACTGATATTCTTGTTGGACAGGTGGTTAATGTGGAAAAAACGGAAAACGAGTTGTTCCAAACTGCTTCGGTTCAACCAGTGATTGATTTTGCAGGATTGCGGGCAGTTTTAGTGATAAAAAATTTCAAAACCATCAATATTCAACCATTGCTTCCAGTTCCAGCTCAATAATGATATCTTTTATTGTGTCTCTTCCAATCATGCTGATACTCTCAGTAATCCAGTCAGTTGCTGTGAGCCGTATTAATATAATGAGTGGGAGTGCCGACATCATTCTATTAGCGATTGTATCTTTAGGTATTACTGAGGAAAACCGCAATATATTTATTTGGGCATTGGTTGGAGGAATTTTCATATCTTTTTTTAGCGCGATGCCTGCTGCGGTTGTTATCACTGTTTATTTGGTGGTAGCTGGAATTACCTGGATTGTTCATAAAGGGATATGGCAATCTCCGATTCTTGCAATTTTGCTGTCTTCGTTTATTGGGACTGTTGTGAAATTTATCATTGATATAATCGCATTACAATTTATGGGTATTAGTATAAATTTTCCTGCAGTCATTAAGATGACATTGGTTCCTAATTTAGTCCTCAACCTTTTTATTTTATTTCCAATTTATTCACTTATGAGCGATTTGGCTAAATGGATCTCACAAAAAGAGGAATATGAGGGTTAATAGAGGCGGCTCTTCAAAAATTGAGGATTGGAGAATTAAATTTATTTATTTTCTGATCGTTGGTGTATTCGGGTTTTATATATTGCGTTTATTTAGTTTGCAAATATTGCAAAATGATTTGTATATGGACCAAGCTGAAGAAAATAGAATCACAAATATCAGTGTTCAAACAGAAAGAGGGATTGTATTTGATCGGAACGGAATTGTTTTAGCTAGGAATATTGCTTCCTATAATGTGATTATCACACCCGCGCAATTACCTGGTGACCCAACTGATTTTCCGCTTCCAGGAGCAGTGGAAGAGATTTATAGAGAACTATCCACCCTGATTGATATACCAGTAAAAAACGGTGTGTTAAATGACGAAACTGTTCGGACATTTACTCCCTGTCAAACAGAGTTTGGAATAACTGAAATTGTGATAATTGGTGACACAAATGCGCCCTATGATCCTGTTCGCATTGCGTGTGATGTGGATCAGGAAACTGCAATGATCATTCGTGAAATGTCAGTTGACTGGCCGGGAGTTGATATAGAGATAGAACCTATCAGAGAGTATCAAACGGGAGAATTATCGTCTGAAATAATCGGATTCTTGGGTCCCATACCAGTGGCATTTGAGGAAGAGTATCGCGATCTAGGGTTTATCCCTAACAGAGATAAGATTGGATATGCTGGCGTTGAGGCTTCATTAAATGATATCTTAAGTGGTAGAAATGGGAAGCGTGTAGTAGAAGTGGATGTGGCTGGTCAAGAGATTAGGGACCTTGAACCGCCAGTTGATCCAGTTCCGGGAAATAATATTGAATTAACGATTGACTCAAGATTGCAGGCAGCTGCGAAAACCGCTCTGATTGGTGAAATAGAATGGTGGAATCGTTATTTTAATGAAACTCGCTCATCTAATGGCGTAGCAATTGCGATAAATCCGAAGACCGGCGAAATTTTAGCGCTGGTGTCTTATCCGACAATTGAGAATAATCGCATGGCCAGGTTTATCCCAGCTTATTATTATGAGCAATTAACTCAGGATCCTAACCGCCCGCTTTTTAATCATGCAATTTCCGCTGAGCATCCACCAGGTTCTGTTTATAAATTGGCACCTGCAATTGGGTTCATGAATGAGCGTATTTTAGCTCCAACTGACAGCGTTGAGTGCCCTGGATATATCTCTATTCTGGAAAAATATTCTCCTAATGACCCCGGAACTCCACGTGAATATGTGTGCTGGACTGATTTGGGCCATGGCAGGGTGAGCTACCTTAAAGCTATAGCGCAATCTTGTGATATCTATTTTTACAAAGTATCGGGTGGATATCCAGGTGAAGTATCAGAAGGGTTGGGAATTGATCGAATGGCTGAGTATGCACGTGCCTTGGGCTATGGTCAAGTCACTGGAATAGAATTACCTGGAGAGGCTAATGGCCTTGTTCCTACATCAGCCTGGAAGCGTGTAACTCTGAGCGAAAATTGGTCTACAGGGGACACATATATTGCAGCTATGGGGCAGGGGTTTGTCCTGTCAACCCCACTTCAAGTGCTTGTTTCTACTGCAATTATTGCCAATGATGGTGTTTATATGCAGCCAACACTTGTTCACCGCATATTAGACTCAGATGGAGGGGTTGTTGAACCATTTTCTCCTGAAGTCAAATGGGATATTACCAGAGACCCGGTGATAGCTGTTTTTGACGAAAATGGAATTCCGACTGAAGAAAAGAAGGTGGTTGAAGATTGGGTGGTAAAACTCACTCAAGAAGGTATGCGGCTGACTGTTACTGAAGGTACTATTGAAAGGTATTTCAAGGGTTTTGAAGTAAATGGAGAGGAAATCCAAACTGCAGGGAAGACAGGAACAGCAGAATATTGTGATAATGTTGCACAATCTAAAAATCTATGCCAGCCAGGGAATTGGCCCACTCATTCGTGGTATGTGGGATATGGGCCATATGAAGATCCGGAGATAGCAGTGGTTGCGTTTGTTTATAATGGTGGGGAAGGGGCGAGTGTTGCAGGCCCAATTGTCCGGAAGATCATGGAAGCATATTTTGCGTTAAAAGCAATCGATGAACAATAGGAATAGAATTAATACCAATAGTGAATAACGAACGAAAGAAAAATGCGTACCCAATAAAAGGGTTCAAAGAAGGGCTTCTCATTACCTTAGGTAATGAAGATTGGGATGAGGTCCAATTTCAACTTCTATCGCAAATAGAAGAAAAATCGAAATTTTTTAGCGGAGCAAAAGTTGCGGTGGAAATTGGGGAAAGAGTTATGCATGCTGCAGAGATGGCTGGACTCAGAGACGCACTTTCCGATCGAGGAGTAAAATTGTTTGCGGTTCTTAGTAATTCACAAGTGACTGATGTGAATGCGGAATCGTTAGGGCTAAAAACCCGAAAGAGTGTGTTAAGAGAGAATACTTCAGGGTTCGGACCTGCTGTGTTGGATGGAAAACCGGCTATATTCTTACAAAAAACCATACGATCAGGGACATCAATTAAATATATAGGGAATGTGATTGTTGATGGAGATGTAAACCCCGGGGCGGAAATATTAACAACAGGCTCGATATTTATTTGGGGAAAATTGCGTGGGTCTGTTCACGCCGGGATGGAAGGATCAGTAAACGAAACGATATGCGCGATGGAATTGGACCCAATTAATTTGCGCATAGCCAATATCTTATTAAAAAATAACAAATTAATTAGAAAACTAAAGCGAAAACCAGTCAGGATAGCAATAGACAATGGCAAACTGACGATAAATTACTGGGAAAATAAAAAATAATTTCAAAGAGGAATGGATGGCAGCGAAAATAATAACGATCTCTTCGGGAAAAGGTGGTGTTGGGAAAACTACAGCAACGGCTAATATCTCGGTTGCTTTGGCACAATTAGGACAAAGAGTTGTTTGTATAGACAGCGATATTGGTTTAAGAAATTTGGATGTTGTACTTGGACTGGAAAACCGAATCGTCTACGACCTGGTTGACGTGATAGAGGGTAGATGTCGAATTCGTCAGGCAATGATAAAAGATAAAAGATTTGATGGATTATTTCTAATTCCTGCAGCTCAAACAAGAGATAAGAGTGCTGTCTCTCCAAGCGATATGATTAAACTCTGCAGTGAAATTCGAGAAGAGAAAGATTGGATATTGATTGACTCACCTGCAGGCATTGAAAGAGGTTTTAAAAATGCTATTGCTCCAGCTGAAGAAGTATTGGTAATTACAAATCCTGATGTATCTGCTGTTAGAGATGCTGATCGAATTATTGGCATTATTGAATCAGAGGAAAAGGGTCCTGCCAGGTTAATTATTAATCGTTTGAATCCTGAAATGGTCAAACGCGGAGAGATGTTGGCCGCAGAGGATGTCCTTGAATTGTTGGCGGTCGAATTGATCGGAATTATTCCGGAAGATGAAACTGTGCTTATAAGTACAAATATTGGGAAACCAGTTGTTACGCACGATAAATCAATTGCGGGGCAAGCTTTTCGAAATATAGCCAGAAGATTGATGGGGGATGACATTCCTCTGATTGACCTGGAATATAAAGATGGAATTTTCCATCGGATTTCCAGGGTATTTAATTTTGGAGGGGATTAAGATGAGTGATTGGTTCTCTAAATTCTCAAGAAAAACAAAAAGTGCTAATGAAGCGAAAGAACGATTGAAACTTGTATTAATCCATGACAGGACAGATATTTCTGCAACGACACTTGCAGAGATGAAAGATGAATTATTGCAGGTTATTTCAAAACATGTAACAATTGATGTTTCAAAAGTAAAAATTACAATGATGCATGAAGGAAGAGAGCAGCGATTAATCGCTGATATTCCCATTAAACCATTCGGGAAACGGTGATGAGTTAGCAAGGGATATATTAATGCGTAGAGATCTTTGGCGTAATTTTGATTTTTGGCTATTTGGCGCAGCAATGTTCATGAGTATTTTCGGGATCATGATGATCCAATCTGCTATTGCTGGGAACGAAGTGCTTGCTGAATCAGTTTCAAGGCAGCCGATTTTTCTTGCAGCAGGAACAATACTGCTTTTATTGATGGCAGCCATTGATTACCATTACTGGGGATCTTTAGCGCGCTTTTTGTATATTTTCGCGATTGTATCTCTCTTGGTAATTTATGTGGTTGGTCAGGCAAGGTTTGGGTCTGCTCGTTGGCTAGATACGGGTGTGATCCTGATCCAGCCATCAGAAATTGTGAAAATACTGATGATCATGGTGCTTGCAGATTATTTTGCACGAAACCAGGATAAGCCGCGAGACTTTCGTTGGATCGCTGAAAGTTTTATTATGACAATGGGTGTGGTGATCTGGATATTATTACAGCCGAATTTAAGTACTTCAATTGTTATTATGGTGATTTGGTTTTCTTTATTATGGATATGTGGATTGCCATTGAAGTATTTGGCAGTTTTAGCTGTGTTGGGATTGGTCTTAATTGCGGTAGCATTTCCATTGATGGAAGATTACCAACAAGCAAGAATTGTAAATTTTTTATTTCGTGATCCTGAGGCCCGCTATGGTGAGACATATAATGTTGAACAAGCTCTTATTACAATAGGCTCAGGCGGATGGTTTGGGCAGGGTTATGGGGAGGGAACTCAAGTGCAGTTGAGATTTTTAAAGGTTCGCCATACTGACTTTATTTTTTCCGCAATGGCGGAAGAATTTGGGTTTGTGGGAACAACGCTCATCATGGGAATCTTTTTGTTTATAATTTGGCGATGTATGCAAATAGGAAAGAACGCTAGCGATATATACGGGTCTTTAATTGCTTACAGCTATGCGGCCATGATATTTTTTCAAGGGGCTGTTAACATTGGTGTAAACTTGAATGTTGTACCTGTGTCAGGTTTGCCATTCCCGTTTTTAAGCTATGGGGGCAGTTCACTGCTCAGCACCATTCTAGGAATTGGTTTGGTTGAAAGTGTGAGTTTACGAAAAAATAGAATTTAGTAAGACTTGGAGAAATATGACAAACAGCGGATCATCGTACCGGGTTAGATTTGCACCATCACCAACCGGGCATGTCCACTTGGGGTCTGCCAGGACTGCATTGTATGATTATCTAATCGCAAAAAAGACCAAGGGGCAATTCATTCTACGGATCGAGGATACTGATCGAAAACGTTTGGTTGAAGGAGCAGAAGAAGAACTTATCAGCGGATTGCACTGGTTAGGAATCGATTGGGACGAGGGGCCTCTAAAAGGCGGTCCTTATGCCCCATACCGGCAGTCCGAGAGAAAAGAGATATACCAGCAATATGCAAAAGAATTGATAGATAAAGGCCGGGCGTATTATTGTTTTTGTTCTCATGAGAGATTAAAGAAGGCCCGGGAAGAGACGCGAAAGCAAAAAGAGCAACCTCATTATGATGGTTTATGCCGAAATATTCCCCTCGCTGAAGCTGAAGAACGCATAAGGAATGGCGAATCATATGTCATCCGATTTAAAATGCCTAAAGAAGGAAAAACTATCGTTAACGATCTTCTTAGGGGTGAAATTACATTTGATAATAAGAATTTAGATGACTATATCATCGTGAAGTCGGACGGTTGGGCATTGTATCATCTGGCTGCGACGGTGGATGATCATCTGATGAAGATAACCCATGTGATCAGGGGATCAGAATGGCTGCCCACTTCACCCTTACACCATCTTATCTGGCAGGCGTTTGGATGGGAAGAACCTACATGGGTACATCTTTCCGTATTTCTTAAACCGAGCGGAAAAGGGAAGATGAGCAAAAGAGAAGCAGCGCAGTTGAGTAATGATGGATATTCCATTTTTATTAAAGATTTGCAGGCCCTGGGTTACCTGCCTGAGGCAGTGATCAATTGGATTGCCTTGATGGGGTGGGGCTATGACGACCACACCGAATATTTTACAATGGATGATCTTGTAGAAAAATTCTCATTAAAAAAACTTAATCCATCTCCTGCAGCGATCAATTTTTCAAAATTAGACCATTTTAATAAAATGCATATAAAAAAATTATCTGATCGGGAATTAGCCGAACGAATATTTCCTTATTTCAAGAAAAAATCAATAAACGCCTCACTTGATGACTTGGAAAAAATATCTCCTGTCTTGAAAGATAGAATGATCACTCTCGATGATTCGGTGAAACTGTGTGAATTTCTATTTAGAGAGAAAATAACCCATGCATCTGAAGCTTTGCTGGTTCGGGATTTGTCATTAGAGGAATCAAGGAAAGTCTCGGGGGAAATTGTTGGAGTAATTCAATCTGTTGATGAATGGACATTGGAGTCGATCGAGACTCTGGTGAAAGCATATATGGAAAAAGAGGGGTTAGCACCAAAGCAGCTCTTCAGTTATCTGCGGGAAGCGATTTCAGGGCAGCGGGCCACACCGCCTTTATTTGACTGCATGCTCGTTTTGGGTAAAGAGAAGACTATTCAACGCTTAGAAGAGTCAAAAAGCATACTTTTTGCTATGTGAAATACTCACTGGATAGTAGCGAAATAGTTTTCGCACCCTTTTGGAATCTCGTCTAACGGCAGGACAACAGACTCTGAATCTGTTTACAAAGGTTGCCCACAAATTTAATAGCTAAAAATATCACTGTTAATCCCCAATTCCCTATGAAAACTAATCATCTAAGGGGGGGGCTTTAACCAGAAAGGAAATTGAGGGCGGATTATTTCAGAAATCTTCTTGTGGGGCATTCTTTAGAATGCTTTCTACACATATTCCATGTCCACTTTCCGCTACGAAGTCAACGATAAGGTGATGTTTTTCTATTGCCATTTTTCCTCCTGAATTTAGCATAAATTGGATTTAAAGATATTAGACTAAATGCAGATGTCCTCATCCATTTCATGCCGGTAGGGGGGGCCTAGCTCTTTCACGGGTGCAATTGATGACTGCGGTTTTGGCGACAAATCGGTGGAATGCTTTTAATTCGCCCACCTTGTTTCTGAAACCAGTTTACGGTGTGTTTGCTTTTTCAGGCTCATATAAAAATGGGTGCAATTGGAATGAACCAGAGGTAGAAATAATAAAAAAGTCACGCGGAATGTAAAACCCCGTTAGAAGTCTCTCTTGTTTTTTATGTTTACTGGTTACCGCCGGTTTTTTCCTTTGCTTTTTTAATTTTTGCCCATTTATCTCTAAGGCTCACAGTCCGGTTGAATACAAGCTTATCAGGCATAGATTGGGTGTCGACGCAAAAATATCCCAATCTTTCGAATTGAAATTGGTCTCCTGGCTGTGCACCCTTTAAACTTGGCTCAACTAAACAATTGGTAAGGATTTGTTTTGAGTCCGGGTTAATATCAGCAATAAAATCCCCGCTGGCTTCTGGGTCAGGATTATTAAACAACTGATCGTACAGGTGTACTTCGACGGGCAACCCGTGAGAAGCAGAAACCCAGTGGAGAGTCCCTTTAACTTTGCGTCCATCAGGAGAGCTGCCACCACGTGTTGCTGGATCGTAGCTGCATCGAAGTTCTGCAATATTCCCTTTTTCATCCTTGATCACGTCCAAACATTTGATAAAGTAGGCATTCCGCAAGCGCACTTCTCGCCCGGGGGAGAGACGAAAATATTTGGGCGGTGGTTCTTCTCGAAAATCATCTTTATCGATATAAATCACTCTTGAAAATGGGACTTTTCTAGTTCCGGCTGAAGGATCTGACGGGTTATTATCGATATCGAATTCTTCCGTCAGGTTTTCTGGATAGTTTTCGATCACGACTTTAATCGGATCTAAAACAGCCAGCTTTCGTGGAGAGCGCTTGTTCAGATCATCCCTGACACAAGCTTCTAATATGGCGACATCGACCATCACTCCCGCGCGGGCGTTGATCGTTTTAGATACACCAGTGCGAGCAATAAAGTCGTGTAATGATTCTGGAGTGTAACCACGCCGTCGCATTCCACTAATGGTTGGCATTCGTGGGTCGTTCCACCCATCTACATGTTTTTCTTCGACCAAGCGGCGCAGCTTTCGCTTACTTAAGACTGTATAGGTCAAATTTAAGCGAGCAAATTCGATTTGACGAGGTTTGTTTTCAATTTCCAACTCATTTAGGAACCATTCGTACAGCGGGCGATGGTTCTCATATTCAATTGAACACAGCGAATGTGTAACCCCATGCATTGCATCGTTTTGGCCATGTGCCCAATCATACATGGGATAAATGCACCATTGCTTACCCGTACGATGGTGAGGGGGTTCGTGAACAATGCGGTACATGATTGGATCACGCAAGTTCATGTTCCCATGCGCCATATCGATCTTTGCGCGCAGGACGCGAGATCCATCTGGAAACTCACCGATTTTCATCCGCTGCAACAGATCAAGGTTTTCT
>CAZILY010000032.1:0-12570 GCA_964540175.1 uncultured Pelolinea sp.
GCACCTACTTCAGAAAATTTCTTATAGCGGCTGTCCATCTCCCGTGACATCCACTGAAGCGTACCTATCACTTTTTCCGTTTCAACAATCACGGGGGTTAATAAGTGCGGGATTCCGTTATACCCAGTTAATTCCACACGCTTGGGGTCAACCAACACAAAGCGAAGCTGGTCTGGTGTGCGGTTCATTAATAAGCAGCACAAGATCGCGTTTATACACACTGACTTACCAGAGCCAGTAGTGCCTGCAATGAGCAGATGGGGCATTGCTCCCAAACCAACAGCAACTGGTTTCCCTGCCACGTCCTTGCCCAGCACCAAACGCAGGAAAGATTTTGAACGCTGAAATGATTTGCTCTGTATACCTTCCCGCAGCGTAACCAACTCTGCTTCCGCGTTCGGCACTTCAATGCCGATGTATTTCCGTCCGGGAACAGGTGCCTGTATTCGAATGCGGGGTGCCGCCATTGCCAATGCAAGATCATCAGATAGTGATGTGATCTTATTAATGCGCACACGCATTTTTCCCTTACGAGTCTCAATAAAATCTGGTTCAATGCCAAATTGTGTAAATGTTGGCCCGCGGTGTATCTCGACTACATGCCCAGGTGCATTAAAAGACGCTAATGTTTCTTCAATGATCTTGGCGCGTTCCTGGTCTAAACTATCCCTAACAATAGTTTTTGAAATTGGATTAAGTATTTCATCTATCTCAGGAAGCTTCCAATTGATGCTGTTTTCAGCGGAATGGTACACACGTTCGATGGAAACACCATCTGGTAGAGTTGGCTTTTTTTGCCCGGTATTATCTGAGGTAATTTTATGTCCTGATCTCTTGTTAAGAGAAATTTTAATTTTCTTTTTTTCAATAGGCATAAAACCTTGAGGCTGCTCCCCGTTTTCTGAAAATAGAGCAGTTCCTTCAATTTTCGTTGAAGATAACCGTCGAGTTGGTTTTGCAGTTTTCTCCGTTTTGTTTATAATAAATTTTCCAGTTTTTGCTGCATTTTGAGTAATATTGCGAAAAAGATCTGGAATGGACACATCAAATGTGAATGCCAAAGCAATCAGCACCCACGCGAGCAACACCACAAAGGCTCCCCAATAACCCAGAGCAACGTCTATTGGTTCCTCAAACACAAAGCCTACAATTCCGCCTCCGCCACCGGATTTTGCCAACTCCCACCCTCCGCCAGAGTACCAATGCAACCAAGCAAGAGCATTTATATAAAGGAGAATAATTCCCAATAATCTCTCCAGGGAAACCATAGGGAAACGCTTTTCATTCCGAAAGATCAGCCAAAAACCAATCAACAGCAACATGAATGGAAACATGATCGCGCCCATCCCGGCAATCCATGATAAGAACTTCACCATCCATCCGGTTACGTTCCCATCCGCCCGGCCCAAAAAGCCGAGTATTGCAATGACACCGCTTAATAATAGAAAAACACCAATAATATCTGTTTTCCGTTCCTTTGAGATTTTCCTCAGCTGGCGGTTAATGGGTGTTGAGCGCTTTCTAGATGATTTTCGGGAACTTACCCGTTTTGAAGATTTTTTGGTAGTTGTTTTTCTTGCCATATGTTTAAACCGAAATATTGTTCTAATTATAGCATGCGTGCTTTTTTTCTTATGGAGAAATTATTTCTTGCGTCTGCGGAGATAACTTGCCAAAAGGGCTGCAGTAATTGCAAATCCGGCAAGGCCAATTTCCAAAAAACGCAGAGAGGTAATCCCTCGTACTTCTTCAGCAGGTTCTGATATTTCGTCAAATTGCTCGATTATTCCCTGTCCTTCTGAGGGACGAACACCCAAGATTGGACCGCTTTCAGCTTCTGGATAAACAAATTCTTGGCTAGATTTTTCAGCATCTGCTTGAGATTGTTCATCCGCTTGCAGCAGCTGCTCAGTTTCTGCGGCTGTTCTCTCTTGCGCTGTAGGCGGCATCTCCTCAGCTTGCTCATCGCCTGGTGCAATAATGACATCCGAAAGAGGTATTTCATTCTGCATGTCCAAATCATCATTTTTCCCACTCGCTTCTCCAGTTTCAGATCCATCACCAACAAGCGGCTGCCATGTGTTTATTGAGGTTTCTTCTTCGGAACTGGAAATAGTTTTCTCCTCAAGCGCTGTTTCAACGGCAAATTGAGCCAAACCTTGCTTGCTGGAAAGTAACTGAAAAGGAATAATGAGATCGAATGCAAGAACAACCGCTAATAATGCTGCGGAAACAGCCGATGCATATCTTAATACCCCTGCCAAAGAAGGTATTATCGATTTACTAACTTCTTCGGCTGAAACAATAAAATTTCTCGGAACTTTACGGACGGGAAGTAATTTGAGGACAGTTTTTACATACAGTAATTTCTCAATTGAAGGTTCTGCTGCAGGATGATCGCTCAGCAGCCTATCGGCACGTTTCTGATCCCTTTTAGATAATTCGCCATCGAGGGACGCAGACAGAAGCTGCCATTCCCGCGAGGATAATTGTGTGCGCTTTTTCACAGCTTACTCCCAGAATTAAGACGAAATCTTTCTGGTAAAAGTTCCCGAACTCCCTGCAAACAACCCTGTATTTGCAATCGGGCACGTGCCAATCTACTTCGAATCGTTCCAATTGGAGAGCCAGCTATTCGCGACGCTTCCTGATACCCAAAACCCTGTATATCAACCAGGATGACTACGGCTCGGAAAGTTTTTGGTAACTGATCTATGCAGCGCTGAATGGCTTGTTCTAATTCTTTTTTCAGCATATGCTCTTCCGGTAAATCCCGATCATCTTCCAACCAAATCGGGTCATTCATCTCTTCCCCACTTTCAAAATCCGTAACAGTTAGCGGTTGAGTAGGTTTGCGCTTCTTCCTGCGTAATTCATCATAACTGTTATTGGCAGCAATCCGAAGAATCCATGCTCGGAAGGATCCACCACGAAATGACTTTATATGCTGAAAAGCTTTGACAAAAGTGTTCTGGGTTGCGTCTTCGGCAGCCATTTCATCATTTATCATCCGATACGTTAGATTGAAAACTTGTTCTTGATAGGTTAATACCAAATGGTTAAATGCATCCACATCGCCTTTTTTTGCATTTCGGATGAGAATTGATTCGTCCATGATATTTGCCTAATCCCTCCCATCGAATTATATCTCACACATTTTTGCAATTTTCCATTTGCTTTCTTCACCAATTAATTCTAAACTTATATTGAGTATGTCGATCCAATTCACTACCTTTATTGGTGTAGAAGTCAGCCCTGACCGAGTACACCCTTTCACTTTTGTTGCGATTGATGAAGAAATGGTCATTCGTTCCCTCGGCCACGGTAAAATTAATGATGTGTATGCTTTCCTGGCTGGGCAATCGAACGCGTTAGCTGCTATCAACTCCCCCATGAAAACAAACAGAGGTTTGCTGAAAAGGGAAAAGATCAGGAGAACACTTTCTCCAAATTCGCACCTGGGAAGATGGGTGAACCTGCGATTAGTTGAATATGAATTGTTAGGGCGCGGGATTAATGTCCCACGCACCCCTAATTCAAAGAAAAAAAGCCCCCGCTGGATGAAACTAGGTTTTCATTTATTTGAGGAACTGGATAAACTGGGATATCAGCTTTACCCCAACCTTGTAGCAGAAAAACAATTTCTTGAGTGCCAGGGAGAAGCTGCTTTTTGGAATCTCCTCGGTCACCCTCCTCTGAAAGAGGGTACGCTCGAGGGATGTCTTCAGCGGCAGGTGGTCCTTTTCCTGGCCGGGCTGCCTGTTCCAGATGCGATGCGCTTTTTTGAAGAGATCACACGCCACCGTCTGCTAACCAACCAACTTCCTTTGGATCAGGTTTATTCTGCAAGTGAATTGAATGCACTGATCGCTGCATACACCGCTTTTTTAAGCGGCACACAGCCAGATAAGGTAATCTACAAAGGCGACAAAGAAGAGGGTGTTATTTATCTGCCAGACAAACCTATCGAAGGTTAATCACCAATTAACTTGACACCCAAACACGAATCGGTATAATCGAAGCATAAAAGCAAGCCCGGAAATCCAATCCGGCGCCCGGAAGGGCAGCTGTTTGTGAAGGGGCTGAAACCAGCCGTAAGCAGACCGGAGCATCCGTTACCGCAGGAACAAGGCCGTTATTCAACGGTAAATACAGGTGGCACCACGGGAAACCCCTCTCGTCCTGTCTAGAGAGGGAAGTTTTATTTAAACGGAAGAAGAGGTAGAGATGATCGATATTAATATTGTGCGTGAGAAACCTGAAATTATTAAAAAATCCCTCGAAAAGCGGCAGATGGACCCATCAGTAGTTGACCAGCTTGCTGAGCTTGACGAAAAATGGCGTGCTGTTCTGACTGAAACTGAAGTCTTGAAAGCCAAACGTAATAAGGTTTCAAAAGAGATCAGTAAAACAAAAGATAAGACAGAGAGGGATCAAAAGATAGCAGGAATGCGTGTGGTCGGAGAAAAGATCGCTGCTCTCGATGCAAAAGTCAAGGAAATCGAAGCCTCCCTCAATGACCTTATCGCAACAATTCCTAATATATTGGATGATTCTGTTCCACTGGGAAAAGATGAAACGGAAAATAAAGTGGTGCGGCAGGTCGGTGAAAAGCCCACATATGATTTTAAACCTCTTCCGCATTGGGAATTAGGCCCCAACTTAGGCATCATTAATTTCGAGCAAGGTGTAAAGATCACCGGCTCCCGTTTTTACGTGCTAAGTGGTGCAGGCGCGCAGCTTCAGCGCGCATTGATTGCCTGGATGCTGGATCTACATCGGCGGCAGGGATATCTTGAGAAATATACGCCCTTCATGGTTAAAGGCCAGACCCTCTTTGCGTCAGGGCAGCTCCCCAAGTTCGCAGATAATCTCTATCGTGACCATGAAGAAGACTTATGGATGGTGCCGACCGCAGAAGTACCGCTGACCGGCATCCACATGAATGATTTCCTAGAATACGAAAAACTTCCACAGCGGTATACTGCCTATACGCCCTGCTTCCGCAGAGAAAAAATGAGCGCAGGCAGAGACGTTCGGGGAATCAAACGAGGACATCAATTTGATAAAGTCGAAATGTACATTTACAGCACACCGGAAGAATCCATGCTGGAGCTCGACAAAATGCTTAGTGACGCAGAACAAACATGCAAAGAGCTTGGCCTGATACACAGAGTTGTGCAATTATGTACCGGTGATATGGGGTTCAACTCCGCAATCTCCTATGATGTGGAAGTTTGGGCACCTGGATGCGATGAGTGGCTGGAGGTATCATCCGTTTCCAATGTAACGGATTTCCAGGCACGCCGCGCGAATATAAAATATAAAGATGAGAACGGGCATAAAGATTTTGTCCATACTCTTAACGGCTCAGGATTAGGAATGCCCCGCACACTGATCAGTGTGATGGAAACATACCAGCAACCCGACGGCAGCATCCGTATCCCTGAAGTACTCAAACCATGGATGGGCGGAATAGAAATTATTGAAAACGAGAAGAAATAACATAAAATTTAGAGGGTTTTTTAGCATTCTTCTATTAACCTCATTAAATGCTTGTTCATTACCCGACCTCAAATCATTTTCCACCGGTATTGAATTATCCCCGTCTATGCTGGCTGCAGCCCAGATTGTTATTCTATTGACAATGCTGGCAGGGTTGATAAGTTTACTGGCCGTCATTATCCCGGGATTGACCATCATTTGGATAAGCGCACTGATCTATGGCCTTTTAACCGGGTTTACGACTGTACCCAGCATTTTGTTTATTTTTATCACCGTATTAATGCTGATTGGCAATGTGGTTGATCAGCTTATGATGAGCACTAAGGCAAAGAAAAGCGGGGCATCCTGGCTGAGCATTTTTCTTTCAACAGGAGCCGCATTTGTCTTCAGCATCCTCTTTCCACCCTTCGGTGGATTAATCGCTGCGCTGATTGTGCTAATGGCCGTGGAGATCATACGCCTGAAAGATTGGCGTAAAGCTGCTCAATCCTCCAGAGAAATGGCACTTGGATGTGTTAGCGCAATCGCAGTTCGGTTCGGAATTGGGTTGGTTATGATTGGAATATGGATATTTTGGGTAATCCAAAGCGGACAATCAATATTTTAATCCTGACGGAAGACCACACATCATGATTTTTTCACCCTGTTATAATATTTTTTTAAGTTTTAAAATATAAACAAACACTCGTATAAGGAGAAATAATGGCAAGACAATATGACCAGTCTGATTCAAAAGTAGAAGTCACCGGATTTGAGGCACGCCATTATGATTTAATGATGAATCTAATCACGGGGGGAACGTACCCCTTTTTCATTCGCCGAGCTATCAGAGAAATGAGCATTAACCCAGAAGACCGTATTCTGATACTGGGTTCAGGAACCGGCCGAAACGCCTCTTTGATGCAAAAATACCTTTCTGATCAAGGAAAAATTCTTGGATTGGATATCGGTGAGGAAATGTTAGAACAAGCACATCACAACTTCAGGCATTTTCCGAATATTACTTTTAAGAAACTGAGAATAGATGAACTGCTGCCTTACAAGAATGAATTTGATAAAGTCTTCATCTCCTTTGTTCTACATGGGTTTATCCAGGAGAATCGGCTCAAGATCATTTCCAATGCTCACCGTGCCTTACGTTCTGGTGGAGAATTCATCATTCTGGATTACAACGAGTGTGATCCCGCAAAATCTCCTTGGTTGGTACAGTCTATTTTTAAAATGGAATGCCCGCTGGCAACGGACTTTGTTCTACGAGATTGGCAATTGACTTTAAAGGAAAATGGTTTTGATGATTTCCAAAAACATTCCCACTATTTTGGCTATGTTCAACTGCTTAAATCTTCAAAAATTTAACCCCTTTTTCAGAAACCAGGCCTATTGTTTATCCAATAACTCAATCGCGGTTTTCTGATCCAATTTAGATGATGGAAAAGAGCTTTTAGCTTAAACGAAATAGGACATATCGTACTAATAAATGAGTCAAGAGTTATTTTTGCGGCTAATTGCCGCCTTGTACAAGGCAATTGAGCCAGCGACTGCAGCATTCAACGAGGCAACTTTTCCCATCATTGGAATATACGCAATATGGTCGCATTTCTCCCTCACAAGTCTCCGCAGACCGTGCCCTTCATTGCCAACAACGACTGCTAGTGGTCCATCCATGTGGATCTCCTCCAGAGATTCCGCGGAATCATCCATATCTAAACCAACTACCCAAGCACCCTTCTGTTTAAGTTCGTCTATTGCCTGACTAATATTCATCTGTGCAATCAGAAGGTGTTCACTGGCACCGGAAGAAGCATTTACCACTGCGGGCGTGATCCCTGCTGCTCGCCGGGCAGGTATTACTATTCCATGCACACCAAATATCTCTGCACTGCGGATCAATGTTCCTAAATTCTGCACATCCTGTATCTGGTCAATCATGAGAATGAACATTGGCTTTTTAGATCGCTCAACCCGATCGAGGATTGTAATAATATCAGTATATGGATATGCACTAGTTTCCAGAGCTATCCCCTGATGATGCTCTGCGATTTTGGAAAGAACATTTTTATCTACTGCTTCAACACCGATCCGCTTCTTCCGAGCTATTTTTAATATATCCTCTATCCTCCCTTTAGCACTTGATCTTTTGTTGATAAGCAATCTGAAAAAATGCCTGCGTTCAACACGCAGGCATTCATATACTGGATTTCTACCTGTTATCCATTCTTTCATTTCCATGTCCAGGAGCTGCCTGACTTTGAATCTTCAACCAGTACCCCCAAGGCAGCCAGTTTATCGCGAATAGTATCTGAAAGCACCCACATCTTGCTCTCCCTGACCTCTGATCGAATATCAATTAGGAGATCAACAAAAGCATCCGCGGGGTGCGCCCCTTCACGAACCCCGAGCGTTAAACCCAATACACCTGTTAAGAGTTTCAGCATTTTCTGAGCATCCAGCAAGTCTTCGTCTGAGGCACCGTCCGCACGGGCATGATTAATAACCCGCACCAATTCAAACAGATTACCTAATCCACCTGCGCTGTTAAAATCATCATCCATCGCTTTTTCAAAGCCAGCTATTGTTTTTTCCATTTGTGCAGCAACTATCTTTTTTTCTTTTTCGGTTAAGCCAGCAGCTTCTGCCAGCGCTGGTTTTAGAGCTGACTCCAAACGTTCCAATGCTTTTTCAGCCTGCCCAATCACCTCTTCATTGAATGTGAGTGGATTGCGATATCCTGAGTTCAAAACCATCATACGCAATGCATCCCCTTTATGCTTAGAAAGGAATTCCTCGATTGAGACAAGATTACCGACTGACTTGGACATCTTTTCCCCACTTAACTGAAGCATACCATTGTGGATCCAGTATCGAGAGAACTGTTTTCCAGTCAACGCTTCAGTCTGAGCAATCTCATTTTCATGATGCGGAAAAATAAGGTCGTTTCCTCCGCCATGAATATCAATCTGTTCTCCCAGGTGATTCGCACTCATCGCCGAGCATTCGATATGCCACCCAGGACGACCCATCCCCCAGGGGCTATCCCAAGATGGTTCATCAGGCTTCGCTTCCTTCCACAACGCGAAATCCATCGGATCTTCTTTTCTTTCATCCACCCCGATGCGGGCACCAGCCCGCATATCATCCAGTTTACGCCCTGACAATTTTCCATATCCCTTTAGTTTTCTAACTCTAAAATATACGTCTCCTTCTACTGGGTAAGCATACCCCTTTTCGATCAACCCGGTAATCATTTCAAGGATATGTCCCATCTCAGTAGTCGCACGCGGATTAAGCGTTGCAGGGAGAATATTCAGGTCGGCAAGATGCGTGTCAAATTGGTCAATATACGTCTGGGCAAGCTTGAATGGATCTGTTTTTAGAGAATTAGCACGTTTAATGATCTTATCGTCCACATCGGTATAGTTCATCACATGGCGCACATCATATCCCCGGTACTGCAAATACCGCCGAATGACGTCAAACACAAGCGCAGACATAGCATGCCCCACATGTGCCTTGTTATACACCGTCGGACCACACACGTACATACGCACCTTATTCGGTTCGATCGTCTCAAAGGTTTCTTTCTTGCGTGAGAGTGTGTTATAAACCTGCAATCCCATACGGCCGCTCCTTTTACTTCTTATTTGTGATTTTTATTGTTTTTATTCTTTCCAGCAGGTTTCGAGAATATCATTCTTCCAGCAGCAGTCTGAAGTACTTTGGTAACTGAAACTTCAATCTCTTTCCCAATGAAATTTTTTCCGTCTTCCACAACAATCATAGTACCATCATCGAGATAACCAACTCCCTGGCCAAGTTCTTTCCCCTCCTGAATGACCCGCACCACTAAACCTTCACCTGGAAGGAGGATGGATTTTACAGCATTAGCCAATTCGTTGATATTTAATACATTGACACCCTGTAATTCCGCCACCCTGTTCAAGTTAAAATCATTTGTCAAGATAGGCGCTTTCATCTGTTTGCCCAACAAAATTAATTTTTCATCCACTTCTCTGACACCTTCCACATCGATATCAGCAATGGTCGTTTTAATTGCTCGATCCTTCTGCAGTTCAGCTAAAACTTCCATCCCTCGCCGACCGCGCTGGCGGCGTAAACTGTCTGCTGAATCTGCGATATATTGCAGCTCATTCAACACAAAACGCGGGATGATTAGATTTCCTGGTAAAAAACCGGTTTTGGCTATATCTACAATGCGGCCATCAATAATCACACTTGTATCTATCAGGATGGATTGCTCCCTGCTCCATTTTCTGCCGCTGCCATCAGTAGAAGATTTTGGTCCCCGGCGAATAAACGAAAACATATCCCGGAATTCTCCCTGCCGGCTGACGCCGATCGCGACACCCAAATACCCAAAAAGGACAGCCGCAATGAACGGCAGTACACTTCTGAATGGATCGGGTAATGAGGAAATTGTAATAGAAGCAAGAGCCGCAATGATCAAACCAATAACTAAGCCGATCATGGCAGATAATAGCGTTGGCCCGGATACCTTGGTAAGATAAGAACGAGCCTTCAAAATGGGATATAGGGTGATGTGCGGCATTATGAGAAATCCAAATGCTGCTAAGATAGCAGCTCCACCAATTGTGTATGGAAGAGGATCTAGAGCACTATCTATAATTTCAACAAGGAAATCTCCTAAATAATAGCCGGATATTGCGAACAAAATAAGTCCTAAGATACGAAAAATAAGTGCAGTTGTTTTCATGTAAATTCCTTTCTCGCAGATTGTTAATGTTCTGGGATATTTGTTTTGATGATAGTTTGATATTATCATGCCACCATAAAGAAGTCAATAAGAGTTATATTAACCACTATGTTTAATTAAAATCGTATAAATTAACGATCCAAGCCATGCTGTATTGCAAGAATTGCCGCTTGAGTACGATCGTTAACTTTAAGTTTAGTGAAAATGGCACTCACATGATTACGGATCGTACCCTTAGACAGGTGCAGTTTCTCCGCGATATCTGTGTTGGAAAATCCTTTCGCAACCAATCGCAAAACATCCAGTTCACGCTTTGTTATTTTGGATGTAATTTCTAATGGCGAACAAGCCTGACTATTTGCTGTTTGCATTAATACTTTACCGGCAACTTTTGGATCAATGAATGTCTTTCCCTGATAAGTTCCCTTAATCGCATTAATGATATCTTCACGCCGGGCATCCTTCAAGAGGTATCCAGAAGCGCCTGCACGAATCGCATCAAACAACCACTCATCATGGTCATACGTGGTTAATACTAAAACTTTTATCTCAGGAAATGCAGTACTAATCGTCCGTGTTGCTTCTATCCCATTCATCACAGGCATTTTGAGATCTATGAGAACTATATCCGGCTTATGTTTTTCAGCCAGCTCCACCGCCTCTTTCCCATTTCCCGCGGTACCAACAACTTCAATGTCTGGATCCAAGTTTAGGAGCATCTCAAGCCCCTCTCGAACCAAAGCCTGATCATCACATATGAGTATTTTCATAATTGCTCCTATCCAGGCGAAAAACCACTGTGCAGCCCTCTCCCTTTTTTAATTGGATCTCTAATTCACCACCAATCAGATTGGCACGCTCTCGCATACCCAATATACCGAACCCATCTGCTTTTATCTCTTCTTCACATCCAATTCCATCATCTCTGATGGACATTTCAAATTCATTTTCATCCTCATCCATTGATATCTCAATTTGTGATGCATTAGCGTGCTTGATCACATTCTCAATTGCTTCCTGCGCGATTCGGTACACCACCTGTTGTTCATCTTTTGAAAGAAGATTAACGTCGTCGGGAATATGCACGACTGTTTTTAATCCAGCCCGATCCGCTGCAGAAAACACAAGCTGCTTTACCGCCAACCTAAACCCCAGATCTTCCAGCGGGCTGGCGCGCAGCGATTTCAATGCACGGCGAGTCTCTTCCGTTCCTTCACGAGTGATTACCAGCGACCGATCTAATAGCTGCTGCGCTTTGCGCTCTTCGGTATAGTAATGCTCGCATTTTCCGCGCCTATGTCTCTCGAGAATATGTCGTCAACCCATAAAGACATCATTCTGTGGGGGGGATGGATGCTGACCTGCCTGATTTTTTTCAGCATGGTTGATTTTTCCACGCGTATTATATGATCATGCTCGCCCCGCCGCTGTCCACGCTGGTTGGCGCCGGTTTGTCCTGGTTTATGGACTTAGCGAGCGGCCTTCAGTGGAAAAAAGGCGCGCTGGTATTCGCGCTGCTGCTGACGCTTATCTTTCAGATCTATCTCGCGTTAGAATTCATCACCTTCGCCGCTCTATTTTTCCTGCCAATCGGGATGTTTATCATCTGCGCAGCTGTGCTGTTGTTCACAAAGAGACCACAAACCGTACAGATATTATCAGCCCTTCTGTTCGTGTCTGTGCTGCTGATCCCGCTATGGTGGACAGTACAAACCGTATTGATTGATGAACCACACACGGGACTGCCTTCCGCTTATGCCGGAGAAAGCGGCGGCATGATGCGCCCGCCAAATGACAACCAAGAAGATCCCCGCCAGAACGCTCTGCTTGATTTCCTGATAGCGAACACCGAAGATAGTAAATATTTGGCTGCCGTTCCAAGCGCCAATGTTGGCGCCCCATTCGTCCTCGCAACCGGCCGCCCAGTGTTGTATATGGGAGGGTTAAACGGAAACGATCCGGTCATTGATGCGGAAGGTCTGCAGGAAATGGTTGAAGCAGGAGATCTGCGTTATATCTTTTATCAGAATTTAGGGCAAGAAAAAGACCGAATGGTCATGAAATGGCTGCAATCATCCTGCCAGATCGTTGAGGATTTCAGCAGCCGACATCAAGCCAAGCAGGACCAACGCGGACAGCAAGATCAGAACGCGCCCGTCCTTTTTTAATGCGATTAAAAGAATGTTTACTGCTACGGTTACAAAACAAACCGCCTGATTGACAGGGGGTAGGGCGCGTGCTAAAATTTCTCTCTGCTCGCCCCCATCGTCTAGCGGTCCAGGACATAGCCCTCTCAAGGCTAAAACAGGGGTTCAATTCCCCTTGGGGGTACT
>CAZILY010000033.1:0-12566 GCA_964540175.1 uncultured Pelolinea sp.
CAATAAAATTTGTTGGTGAGTATCTAAGGAAAAATGAGGATGCTGAAAAACAGCAGCTATTTATTAATGATCTACCCACTAAGTATCGAAGTCATCCTGAAATAGCATTATTAAATGCAAAAGTAAAGAGGTCTTTAGGAAAAATCCAAGAGAATAAAGAGATCTTGCGTTGCCTTTCTGTAACAACAGGGAAAATTAAGCAAGTGGTTATGGAAGAGATTCTTTACGAGTTGATCAATAATAATATGTTTGAGGAAGCAGAAATAATTTTACAAACATTTGAAGACAAATGGGTTTTGTCACCTAAGATTGGTCAAGCAAAAGCCAAGGTTTCTATTGAGGCAGGGAAATTTACAAAAGCTGGGAGAATTGTATCTTCGCTTATGGAAAGAGAAATTATTAACGAGGAGATAATTTTTGCGTATGGTTGTATATTATTAAAGACTTCGCTTGCGGAATTTCCTTATCACAGAAAAGCTAATGAATTATCCGGCCAGGAAGTAGATAGATTTCGAGAATTAATTCGTTCGTTAAAAATTAATAATCCTTCTCTGCTATTACGAATGATGATTATTGAAATAGGGGGAGGAGAAAAAGAGAATGAATATCTTAGCCTAATATCAGAAAAATCATTTATTAATTCAAAAGAGGGTTGGAGAATTCCTTATGCGTTGGGAAATTTGTATTTTAGAAGAAATAATTTTGATCAAGCTATTATTTTTCTAAATAAAGCTAATAAACTTGAACCCAATCATTCAGTAATTCTGGATCTGTTAATTCAATCATATAGCCGGTTAAAACTTCCAACCGAAGCGGTTGGGCTAATAAAACAACAAATTATTGATAACAGACTCACTTTAAGAAAGATCCTGAAATATTCAGATGTTCTATATAAAAACGGCGAATTTATTTCATTGCTTGATTCTGAAGAAGAGAATGAAAAATTGAACCTCATGTTTTCCATTGCGAAAGCAAAGTCTTTAATATTAATAAAGCGATATAAAGATGCTGAAAATTGTTTAGCAAAAATAGAAAAGAAAAAAAGCTTTGATTCAGATAATCTGCTTATTCTCGCACAATATTATTTTAATTGCGGGTCTTCTTTATCAGCAAAGAGAGTAATGGAAAAATACTTATCACAGAAAGAAGATTTATCCCAAAACAACATCATCGAATCCTCATCAATTTATTATCAATTGAACGATTATGAGAAAGCGTTGCACCTGATTGATATATCTAAAAAACGATCAGGTTTTTTGTCTTTTATAAAAGCTGACATTCTATTACAACTAAAAGAAAACGTTTTAGCCGGGGAAGCATTTAATGAAGCTATCCATCTAACTGAAAATGATACAGAGACCGCCGCAATTCAATTTGAGAATTTCGATATATTGATTCCGGAAAATTGGAAGAGGGATATTTCAGATCAATATATTTTGGCAATTCTGTTAAAAATCCAGGATGGTCAACTAACAAATGCTTTTGATTTCGCAATGCATAGTATTGATCAATTCTCAATGAATCAACCTCTTAAGAAATTAACTTTTAAACTGGCGTACATATTAGGAAATAAAACATACGTGGATGAATATATTGAAAAGAATCCAGTAGATCACGATAATTTTGATAAAGAGGGAATATTAATTTTAGCGGGAAATGCGTTAGAAGATAATGAAGAGGTGAAGGCAGCGAAAATAATTGCTGAATTCAATAATGGAGATAATGTCAATAATCACCTGGCGGTAATTCAAGCAAGATTACTTAATAGAAATGGTAGCCAACAAGAAGCGAAAGATATTTACCTCACTATACTGAAACAAATACAATCGGAGAGTTTGCCGTGCGAAATAAGTTCAATGAAAGATATTAATAATACACTTCATTATCTTGGTGTTTGTGGAGCTGCTTACGAATTAGACGATCTTTCAACTGCGATTGATATTTCCAGAAAACTAATATATGCCTTTGGATTAACAACCCGGCTTGCTAAAACATTTTTAATATTCCTAACAACGATGCTTGAGAAAAACAGATTAAATGATGAGTTATTCATAAAAAACCACAATTTTAGAATTATTGAAGACGATTTAGAAATATTTGAAGAAATAAGGAAGAATGAAAAACTAGAACGTGAAAGCCTTAAGGAATGGATCGACAGGTCCATGGCCGTTCTTTATAATGAAAACACTTATCATGAAGAGGTAATAAAGTTGCCTCCAAATGAAAAAAATGTTGGCGCAATAATTTTTTCATTAATATCGTTGGGAAGAACAACCGAAGTTGATGGTGTATTAGCATTGATGGCTAACAATCAAGAGGGATTATTCAATTATGCTGTTTTATACAAGGATATTGAACCAGAAAAAGCGAAATCGGTTATTTTGGAGATATTGCGAAAGGGAGATCCAAAACCTAGCCATTATATGGTTCTTTCGATTGCAAACGAACATCTTGGTCAGTTATCGGATAGTTATTCAGCGTTATGTCTGGCGCTTGACAAATGGCCAGAAGAATATGAATGGGAAAATATTGCTGGCAACATAAGTAAAAAACTGGGTAATAATCGTGCAGCATATGGACATTTTCAAAAAGCTGAGATATATAATCCTAAGATTAAATATACCAACCAAATAGTTAAACTCACAACAGAGTTGGGTAGGACAATAAAAATAAAGGATCTTAGAGAAAAACTTACAAATACAAAAAAAGACTTGCCAATATTAATAAAAATTGCTGATACCCTTGTTGAAGAAGACAAGTTGGATGAGGCAATTTATTTTGTTGATAAAGCAAGGGTTATTCAACCAGATAAAACCGAGATTAATATTATCTATGGAAAAATTGCATATAAAAAAGGTAATTTTAGTGAATCTCAAGAAATAATTGATTCAATTCTAAAACACAGTCCCAATAATAATGAAGCTATTATTTTAAAATCAATGATTATAAAAGAGGTTGAAAACGTCGATAGTGCAATATCATTTTTAGTTGGATTCACAAAAACAAATGAAGTAGATCGCAAAGAAATCCTTTTAATCCAAACAGCAAAATATATCTATCAGGAAACCGGGGTCGATACTGCAATAAAATATTTGTTGGATCAAGAAGATTATTTAGATAATACAAATCTTCTTATTTATCTGGCAAAATTATATAAAATTAATGGGGATGCAATAAACACACTTCGATATGCAGAAAAAGCATTAAGTAATGATTCAGAGAATGTCAATGTATTGTTTTTGTTGGGTGAGGCAGCAAAAGACCTTGGAGACCTTGATAAAGCCATTGATTATTTGTTTAAAGTAATAACAATTGATCCTTTTGATGGGAAAAAATATATTGCAATATCACAATTATTTGAAAACAGGCGTGATTATAAACGCACAATTGACATTCTCATGGAAGGATTAGATATCTTGCCAGATGATTTTGATCTTTTGAGATATACTGGCATATTACTATATAAACAAGGCAGGCACAAAGAAGCTAATACAATTTTAGAGAGAGCACTTGAGATAGATAATGAAGATTCTGATTTACAAATTATTAAACGAATTTTAGACAATTCAATGCAAATAAAAATGAGCCAAAATAGAAAAAACGAGGAATAAAGGAAGACGTGGATAAGGGATTGCGCATAGGATTAGATAAATATAACCAAATCTATAGAGCTGGCTTAAGAAATGGAGAAATTTATTTTTTAAATAACTTGGTTGATAGTTGGATAAAAAAATATCCTAATGATATACAAAGCAATATTTTCAAAGCCGAGATAAATTTTAGAAACAAGAATGATCAAGAGGCAAAGACAGGGATTCAATCAATTCTAGAGAGCGACCCCGAAAATTTGGGGTGTTATGAATTGTTAGCCAATCAGTCAGAGGAACCTGACAAGTACTTATATTCTGTAATTTACGTCCTTACAGGAAAAATAGATGATATGGATAAAATTTATCCATGGGCAACCACTCTCCGTGCTGTTAAAAATGAGATTAAGAGAAATAAAATTAAGAATGCTGAAAAATTACTAAAAAGTGCGATTGCAGAAGATCCTAACAATATATTAATTGCATTTGAACACTACCGAATTTCCTTAAAACTTCAAAGTTTAGAATCAAGCTCACAACTAGTGGATATTTATCATCGGAGATGGCAAAAATGCATTCTTTTTAAAATATGGTTAGCTACGGCAAAAATGAATTCCGGAAATGAGACTGAAGCGGTGGTTTTACTGCATTCTTGTGTCCAATCAGATCCTGGCGGGGTTGTTGTAAGGAGGCTGTTAGGCAGTAACCATGAATATCTATCAATTTGGCCGAAAGATAGAGCGATATTTTATGATAAGCAAATTCCAACCAGCATAGCTGTCTCTTTAGATTGGAATCGACTTGATTCTGGAAGTAAGGCAAAAAAGAAGTCAAAAGAAATTCCTACTGGAAAGAGGGAAAATTCGCGGCAGCTGAAATATAAACCTATGTTGCAAAATTTCAATGCAACAAAACCCTCTCCAGTTTACGTGATTCTTTCTTCAAAATCCGGATTAACCAGAAAATATGGTCCGAAGTCTGCGGATGTAATTATTGAAAAATTAGCTGAACTATCGGATACTTTTAATAAAAGAGCCTGTTGGGAATCTTTTGTGTTTTTACCTGACGATTTTAATTATATGAATAAATGGGGAATAAAAACAATTGGCGAGATCAATCCCTGGAAGATCAAATTAAGTCTGATGGATCTGGATAATATTTTAAAAGAAAGTGAAAAAGAAATAGGAGCCGTTATCATAATAGGGAATGACGGTGTAATACCATTTCATAGGCTGCCTAATCCAACGGATGATGGTGATAAGGAGGTATTATCAGATAACCCATATTCTACGTCATCTAGTAATTATCTACTACCGGAGTGGCCTGTTGGTCGACTACCGGGGGAGAAGGGTAATGATCCAGGTTTATTAATTAATCAAATCAGGAACGTGACAAGATTTCACGCAGCCCTTATTCCATCAAAAAATATTATTTCTATATTAAATAAACGTTTTAATATTCTAAAAATAATACGGGATTTTATTAAAAAACCAAAGGATTTCGGCTATTCTGCTGAAGTTTGGCGTCGATCATCCATCGCTTCATTTAGACCGATAGGAAAAGGAGCAGACCTAAGAATATCTCCACCGTTTGATGACGAAACTATTGATATCGATGAACTTATGAAAGCTAAATGTGCATATTTCAACTTGCATGGTTTATCAGATACACCAGAATGGTATGGTCAGCGAGATTTCAATGAGGTATCCTCTGGCCCAGATTTTCCTGTTGCGATATCAGCAAATAAACTTTTAAAACAAACAAATAATATCGATCTTGTTTTTACTGAAGCTTGTTATGGAGGGAATATAAAAGAAAAATCAATTGACGATTCTATTGCTTTGAAATTAATATCCATTGATAGCCAAGGATTTGTTGGGTCAACGTGTATTTCATATGGATCAGTATTCACACCATTAATTGGGGGTGATTTACTTGGTTTTATATTCTGGAAATATATTAAGGATGGCTATTCTTTTGGTGAATCATTAATGCAGGCAAAGATCGGTTTAGTAAAGGTAATGAAGCAGCGCCAAGGATATTTAGATGGGGAAGACCAAAAAACACTGCAATCATTCGTTCTTTATGGAGATCCTCTCGGTTATTTAGAACCTAATATTTATTTAGAAAAAACAAGAGAGGATACATATTCCGAGAAAGATATACGAGTAGTTAGTGATCAGGATGGAAATATCGTCAAATCATCTAGCATATCTGAAAGAGTTACCAAAGACCTTCAAGAATTATTGCAAAGTTATATACCAGGATTAGAAAATGCAGAAATCTTGGTTAAAAAACATAAAATCAATATCAATAAGATGATAAATATCGAAACTAATGAAAATAGTACGGTTGATAGTAATCAAGAATATAAAATATTTACTCAAATCTTATATAACAAATCTATTGTATCTGAGAAACGCAAACACACACAATATGCACGAGTAACGATGGATGACAGTGGAAAGATCATTAAATTAGCAGTTTCCCGTTAATAAAGAATAATTATATTAATTCTTTAATATATAATTTCTTCCATAAAACTTGGGATTATTTTGAGGAGTCAATGAATAAAAACATTACTGGTAATAAAATCCGAGAAGAATTTATCGAATTTTTTAAAGAGAAAGAGCACACATTTGTTCCTTCATCTTCATTGGTTCCCGGTGGAGATCAAACGCTGCTTTTTACTAATGCTGGTATGGTCCAATTTAAAGATGTTTTTCTTGGGACAGATGACCGTCCATATAAACGCGCGGTAAACTCTCAAAAATGTATGCGAGTTTCTGGAAAACACAATGACCTGGATGATGTTGGACGGGATGATTATCACCACACTTTTTTTGAGATGCTCGGAAATTGGTCTTTCGGAGATTATTACAAAAAGGAGGCAATTTCTTGGGCGTGGGAAATCTTGACGGAAGTATGGGGGCTAGATAAAAGCAAAATTTGGGTTACCTGTTTTAAAGATGAGAAAGGTGAAATTCCAACAGATGAAGAAGCTGCGGATAACTGGAAAAAGCAGCCTGGCATTAACCCTGATCATATTGTTTACTTTGGACGGAAAGACAACTTTTGGGAAATGGCTGATACAGGCCCATGTGGTCCATGCAGCGAAATACACATAGATAGAGGAGAAAAATACTGTGATAAAAAGGATGACCCAAACCATCAATGTGGTGTGAATGGGGATTGCTTTAGATTTTTAGAACTCTGGAACCTTGTTTTTATCCAATATAACAGAACAGGTCCAAATACGCTCAATGAGCTTCCTGCACGCCATGTTGATACTGGCATGGGTTTTGAGCGGATCGTTTCGGTGATACAAGATGTGGACTCTAATTATCGTACTGACTTATTACTGCCGTTGATGGATGTGGTCATGGAAATCAGCGGCCAAACAAAAGAAGAAAGGGAAAAGCATTTCACTCCATATAGGGTAATTGCTGATCATTGTAGAGCCGCTAGTTTCCTTATTGCGGATGGTGTAGTGCCGGGAAATGTGGGGAGAAATTATATTTGCCGTATGATTATTCGTCGCGCTGCCAGATTTGGCTCAAAGATCGGATTAGATGATCCTTTCTTGGGACAGGTCGCGAAAAAAGTAATCGAATTATATGGGAATGCTTATCCCGAACTAAAGAAAAACAAGAAAACAATTATTGATAATTTAACCCGAGAAGAAAAGAAATTTAAAAGTACAGTAGAAGGTGGGTTGTCAATTCTCGAAACCTATATAAGTTCAATGGCTGAGAGTGATGAAAAGGAATTCCAAGGAGATTTGGCCTTTGATTTATATGCTACGCACGGGCTTCCGCTTGAAATAACAAAAGACGTGCTTGAGGAAAATGGGTTTACCGTGAGTCAAAAAGGGTTTTATGATGCTATGGAAGAACACCGTTTAAGCTCAGGTGCTGGCAAAGAATTTGGGCCATTGGGTGGGGAAGATGCAGGGTTTTATTCTGAAGTAGTTTCTGGTTTGATCAAAGAAAAAGTAATTGACAAGGATGGTGTTTTTGCTGACCCCTATGCCTCTTTATTAATTAATACTGAAGTAGTTTCTATTATTAAGAATGGATCTTTAGTCTTAGATATTTCTGAAGGTGATGTGGCAGAAATTGTTACCAGGAATACGAATTATTATATTGAATCTGGGGGACAAGTTTCTGATACTGGATTCATTAAATCTGAAAATGGCGAAAGCATTTTTGTTGTTAAAGATGTTAGAAAGCCAGCCCCAGGAATAATTGTACACAGCGGGAAGATGCAAGAAGGGCAGATACAGGTTGGGCAAACTGTAGAGGTAGAGGTAGACAAAAAGCGGCGGCAAGATATTATGCGCAATCATACTGCCACGCATTTGCTGCAAGCTAAATTAAGAGAAGTCCTTGGAGAACATGTTAGGCAGGCTGGCTCTTTGGTTGCTCCAGATCGATTGCGATTTGATTTTACTCATCCCAAGGCAGTAACTCCTGACCAGTTGGAAGAGATTGAAAAGCAAGTGAATAATGCTATCTTGGAAAATTCTAGTCTCATAGTTTCCCATAAAAAACTTGATCAAGCTTTGAGCGAGGGAGCAACAGCGCTGTTTGGCGAGAAATATGGTGAAGATGTACGAACAATCGCAATTGGCGAAGCTATGCCATATTCTTATGAACTCTGCGGCGGGACGCATGTTTCTGAAACGGGCGATATTGGCAGTTTTATTATTACAAGCGAAGGTAGCGCTGCTGCAGGAGTTAGGCGAATAGAAGCAGTAACTGGTCGAAAAGCTTACGAAATCATTCATAAAAGATTGTCGACCATGAAAATAACTGCGAATGAATTGGAATGCCCAATTGATAATTTGCATCTTACTGTAAAAAAATTGCTAAATGAAAAGCAAAAATTATTAGATCAAGTCGCTAAATTATTAAAAGAACAAGCGCTAAACGAATATCAGAAGGCCAAAGAAGAAATATTTTACATTGATGAAATCCCCATTCTTAAAATGCAATTTAGCGATTTGTCACTTGGCCTTATTCGGGAAATTGCAGATGAATTCAGAAAAGATTTGACGGGTGGAATCGCGGTGCTTTCAAATATTGTAGAGAATAACAAAATACAATTAATTGTCGCAGTTTCCGATGATCTCGTAAAAGAGGGGTTTAATGCAGGAGAAATAGCTCGTAATATTGCCAAGGATATTGGCGGTAGTGGTGGAGGCCGCCCACAATTGGCGCAAGCGGGCGGAAAAGATATTGAAAAATTAGATACTGTTCTTGATCAACTAGATAAGTATATTAAATAAGAATCCGCTGAGTTTATTGAACTCAGCGGAAATTTACTTCTAGGTTTTATTAGGAGACCAGCAGCATAAAACAAGATCTTTAGCAGCTTTTACTTCATCTAGTCGTTTAATCGGTGTATTGTGAGGGGCAGTTGTTAAAAGCTCCGGTGTTTCATGCGCTTCTTTAGCAATGGAAATCATAGCGTCAGAAAAATGATCCAACGTTTGTTTGTTCTCGGTTTCTGTTGGTTCTATCATCAATGCTTCGTTCACATTTAGCGGAAAATAATTTGTGGGTGGGTGGAATCCATAATCCATCAATCTTTTGGCAACGTCTAATGCATGTACCCCATGGACATCTTTCCAAACTCCTTCAAGAACAAATTCATGCATGCACGTACGATCAAAAGGCAGCGTGTAATGATTTTTTAGGAGTTCCATAAGGTAATTGGCGTTCAATACTGCATGTTCTGAAATTTCTAGAAGGCCATCCTTTCCTTGCATCAAAATGTAAGTTAATGCACGCACGATGATTCCGAAATGCCCATGGAATGTTTTCATTCTGCCAATAGAATTCTTCGGATTAATAAAACCATATAATGGGGGGGTTTCATCATCTCCGTCTTCAATTATACTGACGATGGGTCCTGGCAGAAAGTCTGCCAGATGATTTGCAACAACAACTGGTCCAGAACCGGGCCCACCACCGCCATGTGGTGTAGAAAATGTTTTATGGAGATTGATGTGCATGATATCGAAACCAAGTTCACCGGGTTTCACAATGCCTAATAGCGCATTTAAGTTTGCTCCATCTCCATAAACGAGGCCTCCTGCGGTATGAACAACGTCAATAATCTCTAACACATTTTCTTCGAACAAGCCCAATGTGTTTGGATTAGTAAGCATAAGGCCAGCAGTTGATTCGTTGCATGCTTCAATTAATGCACTTAAATCAATGTTTCCACGATTATCTGTGGGAATAGTTACTATATCAAACCCAGACATATTTGAGGTGGCAGGATTTGTCCCATGTGCTGAATCTGGAATTAATATTTTTGTGCGGTGATTATCATTCCTGAATTTATGGTAAGCGCTTATAATCAACCCGCCAACAAATTCACCATGAGCTCCTGCAGCTGGTTGAAGGGTGGCGGCACCAAACCCCGTTATTTCTTTTAACAATTCCTGCAATAAATACATGGCTGCTAAATTACCCTGGATTGTATAAATTGGTTGGAATGGGTGTGTGTTAGTGAACCCTCGAAAACGAGCTGTAACCTCATTGATTCGTGGGTTATATTTCATAGTGCATGAACCCAATGGATAAAATCCCTCATCAATCGAATAATTTAAACGAGATAGGTTTGTAAAATGACGAATCACATCCAATTCTGATAGTTGTGGTAGAGGGACATCTTCCCGTAGAAAGTTATTAGGTAATTTGGATTCAGGAACATCTAAGGCAGGGAACTTGATCCCGGATCTTCCTTCTGAAGATAGCTCATATACAGTTGGTTCAGACATTGGTTACCTCTCGTAGGGATTTCACAAAGAAGTCGATATCTTCTCGTGTGAGTTGCTCAGTAGTTGCAATGAGCAATTGATTCTTCCTAGAACAAAAATCGGATTCCAGATTGTAACCAGCAAGAATTCCTCGTTCTAAAAGATTGCTCTGTATTTTATTAACATCGGATGGACATTGAATTACGAATTCATTAAAAAAAGGATGTTCATTGAGTACGGTAAAGCCCTTTATCTTTTCTATTTGGGAAGCTGTGTAATGGGCTTTATGAAAACATTGCTTTGCAACTTCATTTAATCCTTGTTTTCCCAGCAAACTAAGGTAAATTGTTACTGCTAGTGCGTTTAATCCTTGATTCGTACAAATATTAGATGTGGCTTTTCCTCGTCGAATATGTTGTTCCCTTGCTGTAAGGGTTAGAACATATCCGCGTTGTCCATCTTTGTCGTTGGTTTCGCCTACGATCCTGCCGGACATTTTTCGGATCAATTCTTTGCGGGTTGTGAAAAACCCTAGATATGGACCTCCAAAATTTAAAGGAAGTCCTAGAGATTGTCCTTCACCAACAATAAAATCGGCACCCATTTTTGCCGGCGATTTAAGCATGCCTAACGCAATTGGATAAACAATAGCAGCGAATAAAGAACCGTTTTCATGTGCTAAGGAAGATAGCTCCGAATAATCTAAAATATTTCCAAGGAAATCAGGGTATTGAACCATCACCAACGCAGTATTCTCATCAACCAATTGCCTAATTGATCCAAAAAAATCTGCGGGTTTTGAGATGTTAGGAATACGAATTTCGATTTCACCTATAGCTTGAAGATAAGTTTTTATTGTTTCTAAATAATGCGGGTGGATAAAGGGGGAAAGGATGATGGTCCCTCTTTTTTTGCGAAAATGGTAGTAAGCGGAAATGCATGTTTCAGCTGCCGCTGTTGCGCCATCATAATGTGAGGCATTGCTGACTTCCATACCAGTTAAATTCGCAATTAAAGACTGAAATTCAAAGATTGCTTGCAATGTTCCCTGAGAAATTTCAGGTTGATATGGTGTGTAAGCAGTAAAAAACTCCCCACGTTGCAATAGAAGATCTACTGCAGCAGGGATGTAATGGTGATAAGCACCAGCTCCAAGAAAACTTATCATCTCCTCGCAGGAATTATTTGCGTCTGCAAGCATGCTCATTTGCTTATAAGCATCCATTTCAGATATACCTTCAGGTAAATCGAGGACAGGAAATCTTTTGGATTCAGGTATGTCAGTGAAAAGAGCTTTTATAGAGTCTTTTCCAATTGTTTTTAGCATTTCCTGACGTTCTTTGTCAGTATGCGGAATGAACATTAATGCCTACTTTCACAAAATTCGTCATATGCTTTAGCATCCATAAATTCGTCTAATTCTGAAAGATTATCTAATTCGACTTTACATAGCCAACCATTTTCATACGGATCTTCATTTAATGTTTCTGGAGTTTCTGAAAGACCCTCATTTATTTCAATAACCTTACCGCTGACTGGGCTCTTAACATCAGCAGCAGCTTTTACTGACTCAATTGTTACTAAGACTTGGTCTCTCTCAATGGATTCCCCCGGTTCTTTATTGAATTCAATATAGACGATATCAGAAAGCTGATCCTGCGCAAAATATGATATCCCTATTTTTGCGGTGTTACCATCTACTTTTACCCACTCATCTGTTTTGATAAATTTCAAATCTTTTGGTGTATTCATGTTTCTCCTTTTTCTATTTGGTACTAATGGGCAGCAATAAGTTGATTTTGGATGTCTAATTTATTACATTGAGTGATCCAGTAATTCAAGTTTGTCCCTTCGGTAGTAAATGTTGTTTTAGGCGTAATTCAAATAGCGGTAATTATTTACCATGGGGTTTCAATTTGATTTTCAGAGAGCTTGTTCCATATATGCCTTTTCAATTTATTTATTCCTATAGTAAATTATATTGCAAATAAATTTTATTGGGCAATTTATATTAAGTCAAGTTCTATGAATTCAATGTATAATTTGGTAAATATTAACGAAAAGGTAGCGCCTGATTTTGTGGTACCAACACAAAATGACGAGGTGAGGGTTCTTTACTGCAGAGTAGAGTTAACTGATTTCAATGGTAGATCAGGAAAATCGAAAGTTCGGCGGATGCCCTCCAGGTGAAAATCCCTGACCTTTTC
>CAZILY010000034.1:0-11929 GCA_964540175.1 uncultured Pelolinea sp.
CGCGGTCTCGGCCTTGACAGGGCCGCATGTTAGCCACTACACCACGCCCCCGTGGTTGAGTTAGTTTAGCATGGAGTGATTATGTCGTCAAGATAATGAACTAATTTAATCCTGTAAACCAATCTTCATGTAAGCGGTCCCAAGTGTAAATATCTTTTTCTTCAAACCAAAGTGAAATCTCTTTCTTTGCAGTAACTAATGAATCAGACGCATGAACTAGATTTCGGCTGGTAACGATCGCCAGATCGTGTCTGATTGTACCTGGGGCTGCTTCAATTGGGTTTGTTGAGCCAATGGTTTGGCGAATAGCTTCAACTGCATTGCTGCCTTCCCATACCATTGCGATAATTGGGGAAGATGTAATATATTTTATTAAACCAATATAGAACTTCTTGCCTACATGTGCTTCGTAGTGTTTTTCGGCAAATTCCTTGGAAACAATCCTTAAATCTAATGCGATTAATTGTAAACCGCGGGTTTCAAACCTTTTTATTATCTCGCCAATTAATCCCCGCTGTATACCATCTGGTTTGATGAGTACTAAAGTGCGTTGCAAATTTTCCATGGCATCCCTATTAAAATAAAAGGTTATGTTGAGCTTCTTCAAGTGTTTCGAGAGATTTCTTAATACGTCCCAATTTTTTGTAAACTTCCACGAGAGTGAACCATAAATCTATTTTGGAAGGATTGAGGCGGCAGGAATCTTCCAGTTGAATGGCTAATTCTTCGAGTTTGTAATTGTTGTGGATCACCTTATTTAAACATAGATTGGCAAACTCAATGTTCCCTTTGTCGACACTTTTAAAAGCTTGTGCAATCAATTCGTCAGGATTTACGGGAAGGACCATGATTTTTTGTGTATCATCTAAAAAATTAGCAGCCTCTTGCATATTAATTGTTTCACGTTTTGATTGTTCATTCACCCAAGTGGAAGAAATCTTAAGATCCGGGGAATCAATGGATGGATTTGTTGGGAGATTATGGTCTGATATGCCATTTGACTCGAAAATATGTGTATGTGAATTTTCAAGTATCGGATCATTATCAGAATATTTTAGTGGTACCTTATCGGTAATAATTGGCTTTTCTGATAAATCTTTATTGTCTTCAATGGTTTTTTCAGCTAAGCTATCTTCAAAAACCCACTCGGGAATTATTTTTTCTTCTTCACGTGTGGTTTTTTGAGCAATGCTTAGTTTTTTACGAAGCTTATCTTTTCTTGTGATCAATGTAGGAGGTTTTTGTTGAATAATTTCTTCAATATTATCTTCAGTATCGCTTGGTAAGATCACTTCTTCGAATGAAGTGTTAGTAATCGGTGCCCCAATGCTGTCATTTGATACAGCATCATTTATTATTGATGTCCAATCTTCAATTTGCTCTACCGAAGGGGGTAAGTCATTGCTAAGAGTTGTTTCTTTCCAAGATTTATTAATAAAGTCATTGAAGTTTCCTAAGGGATTAGCTGGTTTTTCTCTTTCCTCAACCATGATGGCAATGTCAGGAACATCTTCAACTGTTTCGGTGTCTGGTTTTATGAAAGAAAAGTAAGGATCGATTTCTGTCAATCTCGTTTTATATATTGTCGAATCGTCAACTTTTCCTAAAGGTGTGATGGATTTGTATAGGATAATAAGAGCAGGTTTGCAGTAAGGAAGTATGCTTATAACATCAAGGCAAACTTCAATTGCTTTGATGTTCATGCTAGAGTGAAAGAGCATATTTGCTAGATGCACTTTGTAATCTATTCGATTTGGGCTCTCCTGTATTCCCAAGCGTGCTTCAGCAATAGCCTGTTCAGTCAGTTGACTTCGGGAATACATATTTATAAGAGCACCACGTGTGAGCCGAACTTGATCAGGTGCAAATCCGTCTTTTGCTTCATGAAGACGCTTGACTTCAGTTTGAAGAGATTCATTGGAAGGTTCTAATTCATATGCGCGCCGCATGCTATCTAACGATTTTTCTAAATTTCCGAAGCTCTCTGCAATAATACTTATTCCAATGTGAGAAACAAAATCATCTGGTTCCACAAGTAATATTTTCTCAAAAACCGTGTTTGCGTAATCAAATTCTTGTTTTTCAAGAAAAGCTTTTCCTAAGAGCTTATAAACAAAAATGTTTTTAGGATATTTTTCTAGAAGATATTCTGCTTGAGATATGGCCGCATCAGATTGTTGGTCCATTATTAGTTTTTCGATCTTCTTGTAAAACATGCGCAGCGGAATCTTTTGAATAGTATCCATATCGCTATTTATTCTCCCAAATAATCGCGTAATTTGCGTTTAATAGTCGGATGGCGTAAGCGGCTAAGTGCTTGTGCCTCAATTTGACGGACTCTTTCGCGGGTTACACCCATTTTCCTGCCAACTTCTTCTAATGTGTAAGCTTGCCCATCTAACAATCCATACCGAAGTTGAAGAATGCGCACCTCTCTCGGTGGAAGAGAGTCCATAACCAATTCTAAATGTTCACGTAACAAATTATATGTAGCTGTCTCATCTGGTGCGGGTATCTCATTATCTTCAATAAAATCACCAAGCACAGAATCATCCTCATTATCAGTCGGGGTTTCTAATGATAGCGGACGCCGTGAAACCTGTATCATGTTTTCGACTTTCTTGGGAAGAACATCTAAAGCGATTGCTAATTCTTCAACGGATGGATCACGGCCCAGTTTTTGCGTAAGTTGATGCTGAGTGCGTAATAATTTATTTATTTGATCGCCCATATGTACTGGAACTCGAATTGTGCGTCCCTGATCAGCGATTGCCCGAGTAACAGCTTGGCGAATCCACCATGTTGCATAAGTGCTGAATTTGTGCCCTCGCCGATAATCAAACTTTTTTGTAGCTCGAATTAACCCAATATTGCCTTCTTGGATGAGATCTAAGAAGGGTACACCGCGGCTCATATATTTTTTTGCAACGCTTATAACTAGTCTTGAATTTGCTGTAACAAGGTGTTCTCTGGCATTCCATCCATCCTCAATAAGTGATCTAAGCTCGGGGCGTCTTTTATTGCTGACCTTGCCTATGGCAAGTTCTTCCCTTGCCATTCTTCCACGTTCAATCCGCTGCGATAAATCTACTTCCTCCTCGGCGGTGAGCAAAGGAACACGGCTGACTTCTTTAAGATATAAGCCAATCGTATCGTCTGTGTCAATATGCTTGAGATCGTCTTCGGGTGCTTCTTGAGCCTCATCTTCGATTTCTTTTACTTCGTCTGAAGAAAGATCATCTTCTGTTGGCTCGGATGAAAGATCGTCATCTTCAAGATAAGGGATCCCTGCTGCCATCAAAGCCGCGAAAGCCTCTTCCAATTGGCTGACATCCTGCTCTGCTTCTGGAAATAAACGCAGAATATCATCAATTGTGATGTAGGCCTTTTTTCGGCCAAGTTCGATTAATTTTGAGATTGCTGAAAATTGAATGTTTTCATCTTCATCAATCACATTTAAATTTTTTCTATTCATAAAAAAATAAGCGACCTCTTAATAAACTAGCAAAATCTTCATAATTCCTATCACCGCAGCAAGCTACGGTGTATTACGGAATTATGCCCCTTCGTGGAGCAGATTTTGTTAATGTGTGGAACCCGCGTAGCAAGCTACGGGGTATTCTAAAAATAATAAATTGCATTATTAAAACAATCCATATTAGTCAATATTCAGGATACACTTTTTATTAACAAAAATCAATGACTAGTTTGAACGAAAAACCAAGTATATATGTCTGATTTAACGAACAAACTATTAATATACAAAAAATGAAGGGGAATGTCAACCATTGTTATATTATTAATAAATAATTAATAATTGAAGTATTTAGAATTAAGACTTTAATCCAAGAGATGAATTAATCCGGTAGAACCAGATTTGATAAATGCAGATCGCGAAAACTTGAAAGTTTGAGACGAAATCTAATTATCAAGGTTGATATAATGTGAAATGACGGCTTTTTTATCCAGATTAGATTATGGACTGACAGGGGACACGAGGTGAATGCATGAACTTTGAATTCTCAACTGCGAATAGAATAATTTTTGGGGCTGGAAAGATATCTTCTTTAAGTGAAATAATCGGTGGTCAATATAGGAAAAAAGTATTAATAATAAAGGGTAAAGAATACCCTGATCCAGGGCCTCTTTTTTCAATCTGTGAAGATGCCAAAGTTAAATGGAACTATTTCAATGTTGGAAAAGAGCCTGATATTGAAACAATCAATCAGGCAGTCAATTTAGGTCGGGAAAAAGAGTGTGAATTTGTAATAGGATTTGGAGGAGGATCGGTTATTGATACCGGGAAGGCGACAGCTGCTTTATTGAATAATCAAGGCTCCTTATTGGATTATCTAGAGGTTGTTGGTAAGGGTAAACCTCTTAAGAACCCATCAAAACCCTACATAGCAATACCAACAACTGCTGGTACCGGGAGCGAGGTAACAAGAAATGCTGTAATTTCGGTCCCCGACAAGAAAGCAAAAGTTAGTATGCGAAACGTATTTCTGATACCAGAAGTAGCAATTGTTGATCCCGAGTTAACATATGGAATACCAAGAACAATCACCGCTGTTACAGGAATGGATGCGTTTACTCAGGTGATAGAGCCATATGTATCTCGATATTCCAATTCTATAGTTGATATATTTTGCAAAAATGCAATACCTAAAGCCGCATCTTACCTGATGAGGGCATGGGAAGATGGGAATGACTACGAAGCGAGAGAAAACATTTCATGGGTTAGTTTGATGGGAGGTTTGGCACTTGCAAATGCAAAGCTAGGTGCTGTTCATGGGCTTGCCGGACCGATTGGAGGGATGTTTCGTGCACCACATGGGGCGATTTGCGCAGCATTACTCCCATCAGTGATGTTAGTGAATGTGGAAACATTATCCACTAGAGGAAGTGACTTGGAAAAAATTTCTCGATTTGAAGATATTGCTAGATGGGTAACAGGAAGGGAAAATGCTACGATTAATGAAGGAATTGAGTGGTTGTCATCTTTGTGTAAAAACATGGAAATTCCTCGATTATCAGAACTTGGTATTAAAAAGGAACATTTTCCAACTATTATCCAAAAATCGAAAAAATCCAGCAGTATGAAGGGAAATCCAATCCAACTTACAGAGCAAGAAATAGAAAATATACTGGAATTATCATATTAAAGAATCTAATAAACTTTATAAAATACCACAGCAAAAAATATAAATTAATAATCATATGTAATTTGTTGGAGAAATATCGTCATGTGATTATGGGTTACAAAATATTAACAAATTCCTGATTTTGAGTTAAGTGTGTTTCTGGTTCAACGGCTTGGAAAATTTAAACCATTTTAATTGGTAATTGTTGAATTGTGAGATGGCAAACCGTCAATTGGGTCGGCAGCCATAACAGCGTTAATAATCGCGCTAGAAAATACTTTCGGTGCGAAGGCCGATAGAATATTGATGTCTGATTTTACCTGGCCGGTGGCTAATCCAAAAATAGTGTCCCCGTCAAACATTGTGAAAGCGGGCTGAACAGATAAAGCAATCCCATTTGAAGCCATATCGGCGAAATAATTAACTTCTTCTTTGCTTAAGGCTGCATTTGTCGCAATTACACCAATGATTGTATTCTGCTTTGCAGCATAGGAAAGGATTTTTCTCCCGGTGAGGCTCCGCATGATCTCGAGAGTATCTGCGAAAAACCTTTCCTTTCCAATTTTTACTGGACCTTTTTTGACAGTACGGGCACCAGCGATGATTTTGTTGTCCTTGATAATATCTCCGAAAGCATTAACTGCCACCAATGCCCCTATAATCACGCCGTTTGCAATATGCATACTGGCTGTTCCAATTCCAGATTTCATCGATTGCTTATTACCAAGAATTTTTCCTACAGTTGCTCCGGTCCCGGCACCATGATTGCCTTGTTTGGGAGGAGCAGGGGAGGCATTTATGCACGCCTCATATCCCATGGGTTTGTCAGGGCGTACCGAAAAATCACCCACTGCAAGATCAAATAAAATAGCTGATGGGACTATGGGAACTACTGTGGGGCCTGACTTGAATCCGATACCTTTTTCTTCAAGATACTGCATCACACCTCCTGCAGCATCTAATCCGTATGCAGATCCGCCTGCTAATAATATGCCATGGACTTTTTGAACCAAGTGCATCGGCCGTAGGAGATCTGTTTCGCGTGTGCCTGGTGCGCCACCCCGCTGGCTGACTCCACCAATCGCACCTTTTTTACAGATAACAACGGTGCATCCTGTTAATGCTTTTCTATTTTCAGATTGACCAACAAGAATGCCTTTAATGTCAGTAATAGAATTATTCATATAGTATATTATATATAATTTGCATATATAGTAATTTCATTTCTTATTATAAATTCCCTATATCAAATATTTGATAGGATAAAAAATGAATAACAAAAACCAAAAATTCGAACAAAATGAATCATTCGCGTTAATCATTTTTGGGGTAACGGGTGATCTAACTAAACGAAAATTGATTCCAGCTATTTATCAGCTGATTTCGGAAAAGCTTATTTCAAATCCAATTGATATCATTGGGTTTGCTAGACGTCCGTGGGATTATCAAAAAATGACAGAAATCCTAACTGAGGGGATAAAGGAATATGCACGGGTAAAACCTATTGATAAAAATATTTTCTCACCACTTTTTAAAGGGGCAAAATATATTCAATCCTCTTTTGAAAATAAAGAAGGATTTCAGAAACTAAACGACTTAATAGAAAAGGCCGGGTATAAGAAAATCTTATTTTACATGGCCACACCTCCCAGCGCTTATAAAACAATAATAGAAAACCTATCTGCGTGCAAACAATACTCAGTGAATAAAAGCTGGGTGCGAATAGTTGTAGAAAAGCCCTTTGGGACTGATCTTGAATCAGCATTCGACCTAGAGGAATCACTTCATAATTGTTTCGAGGAACATCAAATATATCGGATTGATCATTATTTAGGCAAAGAAACTGTGCAAAATATTCTCGTTTTTCGGTTTGCAAATGGAATTTTTGAACCATTATGGAACAAGCATTATGTTGATCATGTTCAAATAACAGTTGCAGAAACTGTTGGGGTTGGGACAAGGGCAGGTTATTTTGATAAATCAGGCGTAATTCGTGATATGTTTGCGAATCATATGCTGCAATTGTTAACGTTAACTGCTATGGAACCACCATATGCCTTTAATGCTTCTTCAGTAAGAGATGAAAAAATGAAAGTATTAAGATCCTTGAGATATTTAAGTGGTGAGGATGTTCTGCGCAACACAGTTCGAGGACAATATGCGCGAAACACACAGAGAAATCTAAAGTTAAAGGGATATTTAGAAGAAGACCGTGTACGCATTAATTCAACAACTGAGACCTACATGGCAGCTAAGATCTTTATTGATAATTGGAGATGGGCGAATGTGCCTTTTTACCTAAGAAGTGGAAAAATGCTGCCTAATCGTGCAACTGAAATAGCCATTCAATTTAAGCAAGTGCCCCTATCTTTTTTCAATTGGAAAAATATGTCAGGCGATGCGCCAAATGTTCTTGTCCTGCGTCTTCAACCAGATGAAGGGATTAATTTATTATTTGGTGCGAAAAAACCTGGTCCAACAAATGAGATTTCCCCTGTTACCATGGATTTTTACTATCAACAAGCATTTGGCTCAACTCCCCCTGAAGCGTATGAAAGACTTCTTTTAGATTGTATCCAAGGAGACCAAACATTATTTACTCGAAATGATGAGGTTTTAGAACAATGGAAATATGTATCAGGGATCATTAAAGCATGGGAAGAAAAACAAACTCTGAAATTACCTCAATATAAAGCTGGAACTTGGGGGCCTGATAATGCTCGCGAATTTATTGAAAAAGATGGGCGTGTTTGGAGAGTACCATCATGAGAAAAGTTAAATAGGCCTTTTACAATTAGGGCATTTTCGATCGCTTTGTGCTAATACATAGCCACAACTTTTGCAGGTTCTTGGTTGCGAATTACCGAGAGGAGCGCCGCACGCTGTGCAGCTCGGTGCGCCGACAGGATTAGCAGTATGGCAGTACTCGCAGACGATTCGCTTTAATCGCTCAGATAATTGATAACCACTACCGATAGTTTTTGCGTTTGAGCTTAACACTCGCCAGATATCATCAGTAAGCTGCAAATATTCAAAATCCTGAGCTATATCATCAATCCGGTGTAAAAGGGAAAAGGGATTTTTAATAGCTGCCAATGCAGAGAAGCCTAAGCTTGCAATGATTCCTAACCACTGTTGTTCTCCAATTGCAACAATAACCCCATCATCAAATTGTTGCAAAGTAACGCCGATTGCAGTTTGCCCACCAGATTGCGCATGGCTTTTAGATCGTATTTGCACTGCAATTGTATCTTCAGAACCAATTTTTTGGACTTCAAGATTTCCGTGATTAAAGTGGATTACAAGGATTGATGCTAAATCATTAGGCGTAAAATTACCGTGAAATATTTTTCTGTCCATTTCCTTTGCGTTATAATCCTTTATTCATAGGCTTGACATGATTAAAAAACACACCACACTAATTTTATTTGCATTTATATCACTAATTATATTGTTGTTTGCAGTAGAACCTGTAGGTGCTGTCGGGGTAATAGCACAACAGCCAACCGTTGCTATACCTACTGTTACCGGAACCCCTGAGGGAATTACTGCGTCTGTGCGTATAGATCAAGTAGACCCAGTGAATATTAGGTCTGGCCCAGGTGTTTTTTTTGACATAGTTGGTGTGCTTCTTCCAAGGCAAATTATTTCCGTGTCTGGCAGATCTGCCGGGGGGGATTGGGTGATGATTGATTATCCGGGTGATCCAGGTAACTATGCATGGGTTTACGCCCCATTTGTATTTATATCACCTGGCGAATTACCTATCATAGAACCACCCTCCACGCCGACACCTGAAGTAACTCAAACTATAAATCCTACCTTAGCAGCACAATTTATCACAACGCCAAACCCTACACGACTGTCAACCTTTACACCGGGAGATCCGCTTGTTATACCGACTTATACGGATACGTATGGGGCAACATTCCTGAGAGGGATTCCGATGGGGCTTGTGATAATAATTTTGGCTGGACTCGGTGGGTTGCTTGCATTATTTTCTTTTATTCGCTCTCGGTAGAAATAGGTGCTTCCAATAACAGTCCTGGAGTCTTACTAGCTCGAATCCATCGTCTTACTCTTCTTGAAATCGAATATGCATCAGAGATTTCCGTAATTTTATCTTTAATTGAATTTTCCCCCAATTGAATCATTTCATTGACATCAACATCATCAATCATGGTGTATTTATAAACAGATGGATTAATTAATACATCTGGTTTATCCTCTTGTATTCTTAACCATGCAATCATATTCATCATTAACTCAAGTGATTGCGTGAAAGATTCTAATGCTTTTCCTAACCGCATTTGATTGAATTTGTGAACCATAAATTGCGGTACTGGTACAAATGAAGGGAACTCATACTTAGGTAATGAAGACCATTTATCTGGAGGGGCAGACAGACTGATTGCTATCACCGGTACGTCGTCTTTCAACCAACGAGCTATGTTAACAGGGATTGGGTTAAGAACAGCACCATCAACAAGGTTTTTATCATTATGAATGAAGGCAGGGAATATGCCGGGTATGGCGGTTGTAGCTTTAACTGCATCTATTATTTTGCCTGAATTAATAATATATTCTGATCCGCTTTTGCTGTCAACTGCTGTTACGGCAAACGGGATCAAAAGATCATTAAATGTCTTATTTTTTAAATATTTTTCCAATAATGAATACAATCCACCGAGTCCTAACAAGGAAGGGGCATCATCAATATTGCGAGAAAAGAGTTTTGCGTAATTTAAAGAACATGCAAAGGATTCTATATCGGCTACTGAATAACCGACCGCATATAGGGAGCCTACAATACCCCCAACGCTTGTACCTGCAATTGCTGACGGTTGGTAACCATACTTCTCAAGTTGTTTTATTACACCAATATGAGCAAATCCTTTCGTTCCTCCGCCACCTAAGGCAAGTGTGATTTTTTTCATTTTCATATTTGCACCAAAATATATTTTTATTTGATATATAGTTCTATGAATATTATATGAAACAAATATATGTGCTGGTGAATAAATTGATCCATTAATTGAGGTAATAAGTTTACTCAAGGATGTTAAAATTATCATATGAGTAAAAAAATAATCGCGAGAAACAGGAAAGCAAAATTTGAATATTTCCTGCTTGATAATTTTGAGGCGGGTATTGTACTGAAGGGAAGTGAAATCAAATCTATTCGAGCGCGGCAAATAAGTATTGCAGAGGCATACGTGCAAACGAATGGTAGAGAAGCATGGTTGATCAATGCCCACATAGCGCCATATGATCCAGCAAGCAGGCAAAATCACGATCCAAAGCGAAAGAGAAAATTGCTTCTAAATAAAAAAGAAATAAGGAAAATTTGGCAGGGGGTTAAACAAAAGGGATTAACAATAATCCCCACGGAAATCTATCTAAGGGATGGTTTGGCTAAGATTAATATTTCACTCGCTAAAGGTAAAAAATTATACGATAAGCGCAGAGAAATCGCTAAAAAAGATATGCAACGTGATATAGATAGGCAATATAAGCAATAATCAAAAAAGGCGAGAACTTATGATTGAAATAACAGGGAACGACCTGACCATAGAAGATCTGGATGAAATTGCTCGATTAAATATCGAAATTCAGCTCAGTAGGTCAGCTTTAGAACAAATTCAAACTTCTCATGAAAAACTAATGCAACTTGTCGAAACCACAGACTTATTATATGGAATAAATACTGGGTATGGAATATTCGCCGATAAGAAAATTTCTATTAATGATAGTAAAAAATTAAACCGAAATTTGATTTTTAGCCATGCAGTTGGAACTGGCGAGCCCTTACCTGGTGAAATAGTAAGGGCTGCAATGGCAATCCGCATCAATGCGCTTGCTAAAGGTCTCTCAGGAGTCAAATTAGAGATTGTTTCCACGCTTTTAGATATGCTTAATAAAGGGGTAATTCCTCAAGTGCCTTCAAAAGGGTCTCTGGGTTCATCAGGGGATCTTTGTTTGCTTGCACAGCTTGGATTGGTATTATTACGGGATGAATTAGATGACGAAAAGGATTCTGGCAAAGCGCTTTTTCAGGGAAAGTTGTTCTCTGGCAAAAAAGCAATGCAAATGGCAGGAATAGAAAGAATTGAATTCACGTACAAAGATGGATTGGCGTTAATAAATGGGGCCACTTTTTCAGCCGCAATAGCGGGTCTCTGTATTTCGGATGCGCAAGCATTATTTAAAATTGCTGATTCAGCAGTGGCGTTAAGCATGGAAGCAATGTGTGGTAGGTCGGACGCTTTTCACGATGGTATTCAAAAAGCTAGAAATATTCAAGGGCAAATAGAAGTTGCTGCTGGTATTCGAAAGATTATAAAGGGAAGCTCCTTCATTGACAGCTTAGATCAGGTTCAAGATGCTTATTCAATCAGGTGTTCTCCACAAGTTCATGGTGCTATAAGGGAGACAGGAAAATTTGTCAAGGGAATTATCACAAATGAGTTAAACGCGGCGACTGATAACCCGTTGATTATTGGCGGAAATAAAGTAATTTCAGGTGGCAATTTCCATGGTGAACCCATAGGATTAGCTGCAGATTTTTTAAGTATAGCGATTTCAGAATTAGGAGCGATATCGGAAAGACGTATTTTTAGGTTATTGGATAAAAATCTGAGCAATGGCCTTCCAGCGATGTTAGTTGATACATTGAAAGGGGAAGGGCTTAACTCAGGGGTTATGATTTTGCAATATACTGCTGCTGCATTAGCATTAGAAAATCAAACCCTGGCAACACCAGATTCAATAAAATCGCTACCTAC
>CAZILY010000035.1:0-7538 GCA_964540175.1 uncultured Pelolinea sp.
TAAGCGGTGTTATTGGGATCGCATTGGGAGATACGGCGTATTTTCAGGCAGTAAAGAAGTTGGGCGCTAGGCGGGCGTTAACCCTGTTCACGCTGGCACCGCCAATGGCTGCGCTAATTGCGTTGATCTTTTTATATGAACAGCTATCATTAATGACATGGATCGGGATCATGATTACGGTTGGTGGGGTGATGTGGGTTGTGACTGAAGAATCAGGGGATGAGAAAATGCAGATCAAAAAAGAAGACCTGCTACCTGGGATCCTGTTTGGCGCTCTGGCGGCTTTGGGGCAAGCAACCGGAGTGGTGATGACGCGGTCAGTGCTGACCCAAACAAATCTGACCACACTGCAAAGTACTATTGTGCGCTTGGCTCCGGCACTGGTTACGTTGATTATTGTCATCAGAATAATGGAACGTGGGTTTGAAAAGCCGGTAAAGGAAAGCAATGATAAAAAATTGATCGGCATGGTGGTGTTTTCTTCAATTGTCGGCGCATATATTTGCCTGTGGTTACAGCAGATCGCGATTGAGGATTTACAAGCAGGTATAGCACAGACGATGCTTTCAACCAGCCCGATCTTCATTCTGCCGATGGTCGCGCTGCGTGGGGAAAAGATCAGCGTGCGGGCAATTATCGGTGCTGTGTTGGCGATGGTTGGAATCACGCTTATATTTGGTCTCTTCGGATAATAAACAAAGAGTATCCCGGATGGGTTGGGCAGGGAAAATATTATTAATTCAAAATCGGCTGATTAGAAGCCGTTATTATATCAGCGTGTATCAATAGATCAGCACCGATCCGCCCGTTTACACAGGATATGATAGGCAGTATCGATATCATCTATTTTTAGCAGGATCTCTTCGGTTTGACATGTTCTCATGATCAGCAAAACAAACACTCTTATAAAAATTGTAGGAGTGTTTTCATTACTCGAAGCATATATTGAAAATTTCCGATTAATAGACGGAGTATGTAAAACGAGAAGCCAATAATATTGTCAGAAAAATCATGTGAAGAGTTTTGTTTTCAAGAGTAGCACGAGGGCGTAGAGAGTAAACTATGTGCTAAAGGGAATCTATGTATTCTGAGACTAAGGATTTTTCGTTTTCACTAAAAGGATGTTCTGAAATTGGGTTTTGATTTTTTCAGCGCAGCCAGTGTAAAGCGGTCCAGAATCAGATACAGGAATAAGGTTCAGGGGAAATACGGTGAAATTGTATTGCCATGAGATCAGGTTAACGGAGGCAGAAACTCGAATCCCTTCCTTGGATTTACCAGCTACCTCAACCAGTTTTTGAAAGAAATCATCATTGTTTTTATCGATGCCTCTTTTTTCAAAATCAGCCAGGCAAAGAATAGGGAAGATGCCGCATTTATCACGGGTTGAAGGTAAGATATCTACATACATTCCATTGTAGAGTTGAATCGCGTAAGGGACCTGGTTGCTTGGGCAGTCAGGGACTGTAAAAGTTGGGAGCCGTTGAGTAAACTTAACCCCAATTGGAGCAATCAGGATGAGAACTGCCATAATCAGGGATATTCCCCTTACCCATTTCAGCTCTTGGTCAGAAGACTTTTTCTGAGGTGCCTGTGTAAAGTCGAGAGAAGAAAGCACTGAAAAAAGTCCTACGGCTTCTAGGGAAAAGAAGAAAGGGGCGCAGCCTGAATAAAATCTGCTCCCTCCGTCAATGGGAGGTAAAAAGGGAATAGAAAAGAGTATCCCGAGAAAACAACTAAACAGCAGTGAGTATCTAGGCTTATTAATGTGGCGGATAGAGTGAGCTAAACCCAAACCCAGCAAGCTAATATTCACGATCCAAAAAAGGTTGTTGAAAATGCTCTGACGGAAGGAAATTAGATTGAACATACTGATTTGACCAGGTAAAAAGAAGTCACGGTATGATTTAACCATACCAATTATTAGTCCCAAAGGATAAGTACGGATTTTTTCAATCGCTGCTTGCATGACGATATTCGAATCATGCGTGCTAAGTGCCTGGAAATGATAGGTCCAGCCCGCTCCTCCAACGGCTTGCCCATATAACATCCACGAGAAGTTTCCAAAAGTGGAAGAACTTACAGTAGTGACAAGGTACGGAAAGAGGATATTAATTGTTATGAATTCAACCGCTAAGAGCAGAGCAAACAATACCATTTGTTTGAACGCCAGTTTTTTTTCTGATCGAAAGACCCATCCAATCCATAAAATCAGCATGGGCAACATGAAGAATGGACCTGCGCGCACACTGATGGCGATGACCAGCATTAAACTGCCCAAGGAAATTTCGTAATGCCTTTTTGACTCCGCGCCCTTCAGCAGCAGGATAAAAGCCAGACAGCTGAATCCCAAACTGGGCAGTTCCGTGAGCGTGTAACCGATCATTGGTCGGATAAACGAATATAGTAAGACCATCAGCACAGCGGCAGGCAATGGGCCAATGCTGTCTTTAAGTGCTTGCGCCGCCAAATAAATGCAAAAAGCAACGAAGAAAACTATTACTGCTATCACCTTTACAAGGTTGTGTTGAGTGAAAAGCAAAAGTGCCGAGAGTATGCCTGGAAATAGTGGGCGAAAAGCCCCCTGAAGACCCTCTCCTGTTATGGCTTGACCAGCGAGGAGCATACGGGCCCCGTTGTAATAATAGAAACCATCTTTGTAGGGTATATAACCGCCGATAATATTAGCATTGGATATGCCCAACGACCATTTTGATGCGAGCTGGAGCGCGAATAACACCATAACCAATCCAAATCCTATTGTCCACCCCAACTTTCCACGTGAACGAAAACAAAGGTAAAAGAGAATTACGAGGATTGCAAAACTCAAAAAGTAATGCTGGCTTTGGAATCTGGCTAAAGAGTCCGGAATTCTTATGGATAGGATCCAACCAAATAAACCTGATGGCAGAAGTATTCTCAAAGCTTGTGCTAAGAAATTCATTATGTTGCGTTGATTATTATTGACCACTGATATAACCTACCTGATTATTTAGAAATATATTCATTCAACGAAGCGGTACTTGATCGGCGTCCACAAGGCTTCAAAGGAATCCGTTATTTTTCCCCCCTCATCGTAATTACGGGGAGAAAAGCGGATGGGAACCTCATATAATCGGACTTTCTTCTTGAGGATCTTGGCGGTGAACTCTGGTTCAAAATTAAAACGCTTAGCGTGGATGTGCATTTCTTCAATCACCTCACGTTTAAAAAGCTTGTATCCGGTTTCCAAGTCTGTAAGAATGTTGTTATAGAGGATGTTTGTTGTCAGTGTCAGAATTTTGTTTGCCACCATATTCCAGAAGAGGATTGGGCGGTGCGGGCTACCAAGGAAACGTGAGCCATAGACCACATCAGCTAAATCCTCTTGTATCGGCTGCAGTAAAATGGGGTAGTCACGTGGGTCATATTCAAGGTCTGCGTCCTGGATGAGAACTAAATCCACGCCGGCCTGCTCCAGCCCGGATTGGATTGCTGAACCTTCGCCCATATTCAGGTCATGGAAAACGGTTTTGATTATTTTCTGTTTAGCCAATTCATTTAATATTTCGCGGGTTCCATCTGAAGAGCCGTCATCAACGACAATAATCTCGCTGACTAACCCTGTGTCGGTTTCCCGGTGGATGATCTCTCTGATAGTGTGAACTTCGTTATGGACAGGAATGATGACTGTAAGTGCATATTGTTTTTTCCTTTTTATTTGTTTCATAACGATAGCCCCTTTTAATTTTATTGTACTTCAATTTGCCATATAAAATAAACGAGGAGATGTAGTTAGATAAAAGTTAAACTTCTCTGTTGCACGGAATGGAGTGGGTATCTAGAGAAAAATGGTTTTTAAGAGAGGATCAGAGAAACGGAATTTATCGATGTGATTTTAGGGAGGGGATGGGTGTGACCTGTTTGTCATACGCGGGGATGGCGCTTGAGATACAAAAAGCCGTTCCGGCAAGGAACGGCTTTTTGTATTAATTTATATGAATAGTGTCGCGTTGGAATCATCAGAGGCATGGATGAAGGTTGCTACACCGACTACATCGATTCCATCAATGAGCTCGTCTTTTTGAATACCCATCAGGTCCATTGACATCTGGCATGCTTCAATTTTAACGCCGTTATCCATGGCACTTTGAATTAATTCTTCAAGGGAACTCACGTTTTTCTTTTTCATGATCCCTTTGATCATCGCTGTGCCCATTCCTGCCATGTGCATCTTGGAAAGGGTGAGTTTTTTTGGTCCGCGCGGCATCATGAAACCAAACATCTTTTCAATAAGTGTTTTCTTGACTTTGGGTGGATTGTTTTTTCGAAGGATGTTGAGGCCCCAGAAAGTGAAGAACATGGTGACTTTGTGCCCCATCGAAACTGCACCGTTAGCGATGATGAATCCAGCGATTGCTTTATCAAGGTCTCCCGAGAAAATGACCATCGTTTTATCTTGAGTAGCGGCACCAGTTCCAATAATCGGTTTTTTCTCGCTGCCTTTCTGGATTTTTGCTGTGATGATGCCATCCTCTGAGCCCAATGAAATGAGTTTATTTCCGGTTCTGTCTGCCCATGCCTGCACGTCGCTGGTGAATCCATAATCAGTGGCTTTTACTGTAATCACATCGCCAGTGTTTATTTCTTGTACTTTTTTGTAAAGTTTTAATATTGGTCCAGGGCATTGCAACCCGCATGCGTCTACTGTGAATTCACTGCTTACCTCAGGGTTGAAAGGTGGAATCTCGTAGATCTCTTCCCGGCTGCTGATGGAAACGTGTTCAAATGTATCAAAATTAGACTGTTTGCCGATTGCATGTGAATATGTTTTGTAACCGCCGTTTAGATTCACTACTTCATACCCGAGCTGTGAGAGCACGCGTGCAGCAAAATATCCCCGCTGTCCAACCTGACAGTACACAATAATTTTCTTGCTTCGAGGGAGTTCCTTAACCCGAGCGCGTAGTTCTGATAAGGGGATATTCTGTGATCCTTCGATCATTCCGATCGATAATTCCACAGAGTCGCGGACATCCAGCAGGGTAAATTTTGACGGATCCAAGGAATCGATTTCATCCCAATCTACTGTTTCCAGGTCATTGCGTAATATGTTGCCGGCCAGAAATCCAATGATATTAATTGGATCGCGTGCGGATCCATAGGGAGGTGCGTATGCCAATTCTAATTCTTCAAGATCAAACACTGTCATTTCACCACGGATTGCGGTTGCAATGACATCTATGCGTTTATCAACCCCTTCCAGTCCGACGATCTGTGCGCCATAGATCTTGCCTTCTGGTGAGAATAACAGCTTAAAGGCGAGCGGTGATGCGTTTGGATAGTATCCCGCATGGTTGGATGCGTGAATGACCGCATTCTTGAAAGGAAGTCCGAGATCTTTTAGTTGTTTGGTGTTGAGTCCGGTGCTGGCGATCGTTAGATCAAAAACCTTGACGATTGAAGTGCCCTGAACCCCCGCAAAGGATACATCCTTACCGCTGATATGGTCTGCTGCAATACGAGCTTGCTTGCTGGCAGGACCTGCTAAAGGCAAGTTTACTTCTGTGCCGCTGACAATGTTCTTTGTGCAAGCCGCATCACCGATCGCATAAATGTTAGAGTCGCTGGTTTGCATATGTGCATTTACGCGAATGGCGCCTTTTGCGCATAATTCTAAGCCGGCATCTTTCGCGAGTCTATTTTCTGGCCGTACACCAACGGAAAGTATGACTAAATCTGTTTCAACCTTTTTACCGCTTTGCAGGGTAACACTTAGGTCATGGTTTTTTCCAATGCTCTGAATCCCATCACCTAAAGCCAGGCGAATATGTTTAAAATCCAGGTGCTGGTGTACCATGGCGGCCATTTCATAATCAATTGGTGCCATGACTTGATTAAGCATTTCAATGATGGTGACTTCAAGCCCGCGGTGCTGTAAATTTTCAGCAATCTCCAAGCCAATGAAACCGCCACCGACAACTACAGCGTTTTTTGGTTCATGCTCGCTGATAAAATCGCGGATGCGGTCCATATCTGGGAGGGATCGCAGGCTGAATACACCAGGGAGGTTTGTACCTTCTATCGGCGGGATGATGGGTGAAGCACCGGGGGAAAGAACTAATTTGTCATATTTTTCTGTGTATTCCCGGCCGCTAGATAAATCGTGGATCTTTACAGTTTTCTTTTTTCGGTCAATGCTAACCGCTTCATGCCGGACGCGCGTGTCAATATTGAAGGTATCCTTTAATATCTGAGGGGTGACAACGAGTAGTTTTTCCCGATCGGAAATTACGTTTCCGATGTGGTAGGGAAGACCGCAATTTGCGAAGGAAATGTATTCACCGCGTTCGAGGATGAGAATTTCTGCTTTCTCATTCATTCGGCGCAGCCGTGTAGCCGTGCTTGCACCTCCAGCAACACCTCCGACAATTATTATTTTCATAAATATTTCTCCTTTGAAAACTAACTTGATTATTGAATAGATTTTATGATGGCTGCTTCTGCCTGGATTTGATCGTTTAAAATGGCACGCATCAGATCGAGAACGTCAATGATGCGATCATCGGGCAGCGAATAAAGCACTGCTGTTCCGCGGCGCTCGGTAGATACTAAGCTGCGCTCGCGCAGAACCCTAAGATGCCTGGAAATTGTTGATTGGGGTGTGTTAAGCGCTTCTGATATCTCATTTACGAACATATCTTTTTCCGCAAGCAGATATAGGATCATAATGCGTTTGGTATCGCTCAACGCTGAGCAGATTCGCTCATGCAGTAGATTAACCTCTAATTCCAATGATCTAATATCTTTGTCCATCAATACCTATATGTGGATATAAAGATATATATTACCATTATAAAAAAAGACCAAATGTAAATAATATGATGTTAACTTAATATTAATAAATCAAAAGCAGATAGGGGGTTGATAAAAACCTAGAATGGCAGCGATCCCCATTTTATGTGTTTGCATAAGCGAGTTAAGATGGTGTTTTATCAGAAAGGGATCTTTGTGATAAGAAAGCAGTAATTAAGCGGGGAGGGGTGATTTGCCGCTCATATTGTGGTTACTAAAGAAGGGTAGAAAGTAATTTTGTCTTGTCTTATTAAATGGTATGTCTATTTTGGAAAACTCCCTCATCCTGCAAATTCAGGTTCAGGTAGCCCTTTTACGGCTGTCTTGATCATAAAGAGATCACCAGCCATTGGTTCTTTTAATTTGTCTTCTTCAGATAATCCTTCTGAGATAGATGTGACATAGAGCTCGTCCAATTCTTTCCCGCCAAATATGCAAGATGAGGGTTGGGAGACGGGCATCTGTATTTCATCCGCAATGTTTCCGGATGGGTCGTAACGCATTATTTTCCACCCACCGTAAATTGCACACCACACATACCCTTCGCTGTCCACAGTGAGACCATCGGGAATACCAAAAGCAGCATCCATCTGCACAAACGGACGTTGTTTGCTGAGTGTGCCTGTGGCCAGGTCATAATTAAAGGCGTAAATCACATAACGAAGTGAATCCACATAGTACATAATGCAGTTATCCGGGCTCCA
>CAZILY010000035.1:7638-11780 GCA_964540175.1 uncultured Pelolinea sp.
GCCGCCCTTTTTACGGAAAGCCAAGAGGCAGACTTTTATTGGTACCTCAAAAGATTCATATTGCTTGGTTTCTGGATAGAAACGCTGAATCTTTTTGCCATCTATATCTACCCAGTAGATGGCCTGTTCTTTGATACTCCAAAGCGGGCCTTCCCCCAGCTTGTTTTGTGAAGGGACTATATTTATTGGTTTCATCGTACCTTTGTATTTATAGGAAAATAATGTATGCAACTAATGATATATGATATTTTGTCATTTACAAGCTGATAGATTGCTGTGAATTGGAATTCACAGCAATATTTTAACGTGGATCAAGTTCATTTTTGTTATGGATTGTTCTTTTTTGGGTAAGTTCGAATAAAAAATTCTGTTTCACGGATAGCGATTGATTTGATAATACCCTGTTGGATGAGATCATCCATCACCCCCCAGTTCAATTTTTGGTTGTGCAAGTATTCACCGATTTCTTTTTTACCCAATGGGTGGACTTTCAATGTGTTAAGGAGGGCCTGAAGGGGTTCGGCGCTCGCGGGTAAATCGGTTTCCGGCAGGTCCAACATCAACTCTACTTGAGGAATGTGCTCCTTGAAGATATGGTATACGGCTATCAGGCGTTCTTCGGTGGGGGGGTGGACCCACTCTTCAGCAGGCGGGCGCAGCGGCAGAGCTAAGTATGCGGTGTGGGGCTGGAGATCAGAAATGAAAACTGCTGCTGCCTTTGCCTCTGCATCGGTGTCGTTTATGCCGCTGACGAGCATCGTCTCAGTAATTAATTTTCCTTTGTATATTTGCGCGAACCAATGGATCCCGTTGAAAACCTCGTCAATATGTAAGGTCCCATGCGGCCGATCAACCTTGTGCCAGGTATCCTCCACGACACTGTCCACTTTTAAGGAGACCACATCCGCCTCCATCAATTGAGTGCGGGTGTCGGGGTGCCAGAGAAGGGAAGCGTTTGTGATTACGGCTGTTTGTATACCGAGTGGTTTTACAAGCCGAATTGCTTCTCCTAAACTTTTATCCAGTGTGGGTTCTCCATTGGAAACAAAGGTGATTGTGTCGGGATGAATGCCTTCTTTTGCTAATTTCTTAAGGTGATCATTTATCCCTTGAAAAATTTTCTGCGGTTCACTGAAGGCAGCGCGGTTGGTTGTCATGAAACTGGTTCGGCCGAGCTGACAGTATACACAGGAATACGTGCAGGTTTTTGGGGGAAGGTGATTAATGCCGAGGCTTAATCCTAAACGGCGTGATTGAACTGGACCAAATACATCCATTTTGCAAGCTGCCTCCTACATAAAAAAATTTCTAAGTTCATGATTCGCTTGATGGCCTATTTTTGCAATCTGTATTTCATAAACACTGCTTCTTAGACAAACATAGCAAATTATTAATTATTAATTGTATCTTCATTGCGACTTAATAATCTTACCTTGAATTTGTTAGGTAAGATTATTATTATGGGTTGATCTAAATAATCAAAATCCACTTGCTTTGAACAATTGGATCTTGAAAATGGTTCAGACATGTTTTTTTATTTTATCCCAGATATCAGAAAAATATTTCGATATTGTGTTATCCATAGTTTGAGTGACCGGTTTGCCCTGTGCTTGAGCAAATATAATGCGCTCTTCGTAAGGGATTTCTCCAAGCAGTGGCATGTCTGCAGTTCTTGAATAATCAATGAGCTCGTCTCTAATCGCAGGATTGAGGTCAGATTTATTCAAGACAAGAAATGAAGGGATATGAAAATAATCGGTTACTTGTTTAACTCGTTTCAAATCGTGACGGCCTGATACTGTCGGTTCACTGACAATGATTGCGGCATCCACACCCTGACAGGCAGCTGTTACAGGACAACCAATACCGGGAGGGCCATCAATGAGGAGTAAGTCTGCGTTGCTGCCATCCGCATATTTTTTTGCGGCGGTCTTAATTTGAGTAACTAACTTCCCGGAGTTCTCTTCGCCTGGATATAAGAGCGCATGGAAAAGGGTTCCGTATGAAGTGAGCGAGCGATACCATTCTCCAGATTTTCGCACTACAACATCAATCGCCTCCACAGGGCATTGGTGTACACAAGACAAACACCCTTCGCACATGCTTTCGTTAATAATGTACGAGCCATCCTCTTTTTGTTCTACCGCTTCAAAGCGACAAACTTCTTCACAACGACCGCACAATGTACAAAGATCCTGATCAATCACGGCTGTTTTTCCTGCTTTGAAAGAAAACGTTTCCTGTTTTTCGGGTTCAAGCAGCAGCTCAAGATTGGCGGCGTCCACGTCAGCGTCGGCGAGTACTATTCGCTTTTCGCGTGATGCAAGGTCCGCGAGCGCTCCTGATAGTGTGGTTTTCCCCGTGCCTCCTTTTCCGCTGATCACTAATATTTGTTTCATTGTTTGGGCTGCCTTTTCTGGAGTATTTCGCTAATTTTTTTGTGCAGGTCGGTAAACTTGTCTTTATGCTGTGGAAACGCATCCACTAAGAGTTTTCCTCTGGCGTATGCTTCCGCGATGTCCCTTGATAGCGGAACTCTCATAAGAATCGGTATGCCCTTTTCTGACGCGAACTGCTCAATTATCTCATCCCCGCGTCCGGATTTGTTGATCACTATCCCGGAGGGAATTTTAAATTCTTTAACGATCAATTCTGAGACCAATGCAAGATCGTGCAGCCCAAAGGGGGTTGGTTCTGTAACCAACAGTGCGAAATCAGCGCCTCGAAAACTTTCCACAACTGGACAAGCAGTGCCGGGTGAGGCATCGAGGATGTAGGTGTTTTGAGGCTGCGTTTCTTGGGGAATGATCCATTTTTTCAAATCCCTAATGGTTGGTGTGGGTGAGGAGAAACCTATTTCCAGGATGCCCTGGGCAAACATCAGTGATTCGCTGGCTCCTTGCTGTAAAAGTCCGATCATTTCGGATGTCTCGTGAATTGCACCTTCCGGGCAGCTTAATACGCAGCTTCCACAGGCGTGGCAGAGTTCCTTAAAGAAAAGGGTTTTTCCTCCTGCTATCGCAAGCGCGTTGGATTCACATATATCCACGCAAACACCATGACCGGTGCATTGATCGTGATTGATGACTGGTAACAGGCGTTCAACTTTCTTCTCTTTATCAAATATTGGATGGATAAATAAAGCGGCATTTGGCGCTTCCACGTCACAATCAATCAGCCATGTTGTGCTCTCGTTTTCTGCTTTTTTTGCTCGAGCGATTGTTTGAGCGAGGTTGGTAGCAATTGTTGTTTTTCCGGTTCCACCTTTTCCGCTTGCAACTGTGATGATCATCTGTCGGGATGCTTATTTTTGAATGCCAGCGTGAGCATCCACGTTGGATTCAAAAAAACTTTCTAATTTCTTTTCATTGTATGCTTTCAGCGTTTCTTCAATGCTTCCGCTCTGAAATTTAAAAGTGGGCATTTTTGCTGCAGATAGAACATCATGTGCCTTAGGTCCCAGGTTTCCGCAGATGACCGCGGCAACCTCTTTATCTATCATCCACTGGGAAGCTCTAACACCAGCGCCACCGGATGCGTTCTGGGCGGGATTTTCTTCAATTGTGAAAACTTTAGTTTCTGGGTCAATAAGTATGTAAAATGGGCAGCGTGCGAAAACGGTGCTTATGCTTGATTCCAAACCTTTATTGTCTGCTAACGGTATTGCTATGTGCATCGGTTATTCCTTATATATTTATAATTAATTATATAAAACCAGGCGGTAGTTTTTATTAATTTCAACCGCCTGGTTATTATTATATAGTGTTTATTCTTTGCTCTGGTCTTTATTTAACTGGCCGCGTACTGCTTCCAATTGTTCCTGAAGCCATGTTTCCTGAGATTTGAGCATGTCCTGCTCTTGTTCCGGTGTTATCGGAGCTGGTGGATATGCATTTGGGTATGCGTTATACCCCATCTGTCCTGGATATCCGGCGGCGTGGGGCCAATTTCGAAATCCACGGCGGCCAAATACGCGTCCGCCGAACATACCGCGGCCAAAGCCTCGGCCAAAGCCACTTCCGAAACCCTGGTTTACGTATCCTGGGCTGTCATTTCCTGCGCAATAGCCTGCGCCTCTTCCTGTTCTCGGCCCCATTCCCTGAGGTCCTGTTCTATTTCCTGCTGGCATAATATTCTCCTTT
>CAZILY010000036.1:0-9418 GCA_964540175.1 uncultured Pelolinea sp.
TGGGATCCTTTTAACCACGAAGCGGTGGAATTCGTTGAACTTAATTTTGACTTTCATCCAGAGCGGGTGAAAGAATGGCTTGCTCAAATTGGATTTAACGTGGAAAAGCAAATCTCCGTATCCTACCTGCGGACAGGTTTTCTCAAACGTGTGCTCCCGCTCCCTGTCATGCGCTCCCTTGAACATATGCTTCAATTTACGCTTTCCTGGGCAGCATACAGCCCCAGCATATTCCTGCGCTCACAGGCCGTAAACCAAAACAAACCAGATAGCAGCGGTGCGTTCTTCCGCTGCCCAGCCTGCGGCCATTACCCCCTTGCGGATACACCGCCAATTCTTGTTTGCGGTCAATGCGGGCGTGAATATCCAGTTAAGGACGGCATCTACGATTTTCGGCTCGATTTGTAAGCCGCGAGAGGGAAAACATCCCAACCAGAAACCAAGCCCGGGTAATTTTTTCCGCCAGGTTCTTTTTATCTCATTGTTTGCGCACAACCCAAAAATGCGAAAGTCCCAATCGGTTGATGGGCGTTTTTTCCAAAAAATGGATCACTGCGCGCAGCATCTTTCCCAACAGAGGCTGCTTCTTAATAATATTGTCATACGCCCCAAAGATTGTCGTTTTCAGCTCTGCCATAAATGGGAGCCCGTGAAAAAGTTTTTCTAAATCTCTGCGGGTGTACACGCGGACGTGCGGTGCCAATCGGTTCCGTAAGCTGCGCGGCAGATAATTCACAAAGAGTTTGTTTCCGAAGTGATATTTTCCGCGCCAGTACACACCATGTGTTTCAAATGGATATCCGCGATTTGGACAAAAGAGGATCATTACTCCGCCCTCCTTTAAAGAACGCGTGATCTCTTCGATCGCCACCCGGTCATCCTCTACATGTTCAATGACCTCATTGCTGAGGACCGCTGTAAATTGCCCGGAGCGAAATGGAAGATGCTCCCCGGCAGCACATACCAGATGTTCGTTCTTTTTCTTTGCCTCTAAGAGTCGGGGAAATTCAATATCCAGCCCCACAGCCAATTCCGCTTCATCTGCCAGACGTGCCAGATATTCACCCACACCGCAGCCATTGACCAATAATTTTCCGCGCACGCTGTCCACCCCGTATTGCCGGATCATTGCCAGTCGGCGTTCCTGGCCAGCACGCCATACATAGGACGGCTCACCGCGCAGTGCCGCTTTTTGAAGATCGTTAGGTAATTGTGTGTCAGTCATTGAGCTCTTCTTTGTTAATATAAGGCATCCACGCCAGCAGGGTAGTGCCCTGCTTTCGAATTGAGACCACTTCGATCCCTCCCCCCACTCCCTCCGCGCGGGCTTTCATATTCACTAATCCGTGGCCGATCCTGTGGTTCTGCTTTTCAGTTTCAAAACCAATTCCATCGTCACTCACACGCAACATCACCCTGCCATCCTGCCGCCATAAACGCACAGAGACCCTCGTTGCCCGGGCATGTTTTGCAGTGTTTGACAATGATTCCTGAAAAATATGATACAGCGCTTCCATCTGGGGCAGCGCTAAGCCATCCACATCCTGCGGTGATCCAATCAGATCCACATCCACCATGGTGTTTGCGCGAAACTCTCTGATCAGACTCTGCATCCCTTCAAGCAGATTGCTGTGCCGCAGCTGGCGGGGGCGCAGATCAAGAATATATGCGCGGATATCAGCGATCGCTCCCTCTAACGCCTCCATTGATTTCTCAATCTCCGCTACGCCGTTGCTTTTTCCAGTATCCAAGTCCACGCGAGCGTGTTCTAATGACAAGCCAATCCCATAAAGAGATTGGATAATTCCATCATGTAGATCCATCCCAATCCGCTCGCGTTCTTCTGTAATAACTTCCGCTCGAATGCGTTGATTCTGCTGTTCATAATCCAATAAGCCAGCAATCCAATCAGCGATCGATCGGATGAAAACCAGTTCCTGATCACTGAGAAATTTCTTTCGTGTATGTGCCGCACAGATCATTCCAATTGATTTGTTTCGTAGGATAATAGGGTGGCAAAGCACCTGCCCAAAAGCTTTTTCTTTCAAAGAATGGGCTAGAGATTCCATCCGGCGGTTAGGGAGATTGATTACACGCACTTCCCCCTTTAATAAATACCTTCTCAATAAACTATTAATACCTGAATACGCATCCTCAGACCAGATATCTTTTAAATGACCCACATGAAACAATTTCTCAAGGTCCATTCTGCCAGGAACCTTAATGAACACTTCAAACGCATCCATATCCTGCAGCTCTGTTAATGCCTGTAAGATATGCTTGACATTCCTTATCAAGAATTCGTCAATCGGTTTACTCTCAACATGAACGGTATCGGAGAGCTCATCGATCATTGCTGTCTCAGTTTGCGGTTTCAGTGCTTCTTCATCCATTTCATTTTTAATACTTCTTCTCACTCTTGATTGTAAACCACGCATTAATAATGGTCAATTAATAACCCAGGAGAAGTATCTCTGAAACATTGCTTAATAACTAAGGGACTCATAAGCCCTTATTTATTCCTCTTATATCAAAATTACCTAAGTGCAGCTGTCCGCCTAAGTAGAAGACTGAAGCATCGTTATGATAAAATAATTGGATAATTCTTATGCCTATCATTGATCATTTTGGATTGCTTGCTCCGCTATATGAGATCTTCATTTCCCCAAAGGACCCTGAAGAACTAAGCACGCTTGCGGATTTGCCGACGTCCGGCGCATTGTTGGACGCTGGCGGTGGGACAGGACGAGTAGCGCAGTTCATACTTGAAAAAGCCGGTCATGTGGTTGTGGCTGATCTTTCCTGTAAGATGCTTGCGGAAGCCAGCCAGAAAGAAGGTTTGCAACCCGTCTGTTCTCCAACGGAAGCCTTACCTTTTCCAGATAATTCGTTTCAGCGCATTATCATGGTTGACGCGCTGCATCATGTGTTTGACCATCAGATGACTATCAATGAGCTCTGGCGCTTGCTGGCACCAGGCGGCATCATAGTCATTGAAGAGCCGGATATAAGTGCTTTCTCTGTAAAATTGATTGCCATCGCAGAAAAATTGGCGCTTATGCGCAGCCATTTTCTTCCCCCTTCCCAAATCGCTGCACTTTTTGATTTTCCAGATGCATGTTTAAAAATTCAAAAAAATGAATCTACTGCATATATCATCGCTAAAAAACAAATCCCTACTGGCTAAGGGCAGGATGTTTCTATAAAAAAATATGCAGAAATAGATCTGCTCTAAGTTTTTGATCTTCCTTAAATTAAAATTGCTTAGTTTTTTTATAAAGCTCAGGATTATAGAAACTTCACAATCGCCATATCTTGGTGAAAAGGCGCAAATCCCATGAAAATAGCCGCCATAGGGGGTATGAAGGGGCTTAGTAAGGGCTATGGAAAAACAAATGACCTTTTGAATTTAAAAAAACCTTATAACTCTCCGCGGGAGAGTTGGAAGCCCATAAGCCCTTGGCCGTGAGGCCCATGTGATGCACCAGGCTCTCATCCGCTTCACATTTTTTTACGATCGCGAAATTTTCTTGTAGCTGAATTCAAGTGGTATATTAGTATTTAAAACCCAAATAGTTTCCAAGGCGGATATCAAAACTATCGAAAGCAATTTGAATGTTTGGTTCGGCAGTAAATTTTAAGGATGAATTCTAAAAGACCTTGCATAACATCCCGTTAGGTCGGTAAAACTTAAGGAATAGTCAAATTGAATATTAATGTGTATTTCCCAATACTCCTGATTGGATTTGTTGCTATGATAGGCGATTTTGTGGTGCCTCTCATTTTGGGGATAAAATATCCAAACCACAACGCTTTATATGATGTGATTAGTGAATTAGGCACACAAGGAAGTCCGGTTACGAAACAAATTTCGGCATGGCTGATTATTGAGGGTATCTTGTTCATTTGTTTTGGAATAGGACAAGGGTTGCAATTTCGAAATCAAACCTGGGCACACTGGATATATTTATGGGGAATACTTGTGTTCGGTATTGGAGCCGGGGTGATAGCGGGGATATTTCCTGAAGATACAAAAGGGGCAGAAGAGACAATTACAGGCAAAATTCACGGCATATTTTCAGGGTTGGGATTCATGTTCTTAATTATGAATTCGCTGTGGGCTTTATGGATTGATGAATTAAATGGACTGGAAGGTCTAAACACGATATTATTTATATTGGGAGTGATAACGTTTGGTTTATTCGTAGCATCTGAGAAAAAAGAAGCTGGAATATTGGGAATGAGCGGCCTATGGCAGCGGTTGAATATGTTAGTAGTTTACAGCGCGATTTTGATAAATTTTATAGTAACAAAACCAGCCTAACCATGGCTGCGAGTGAACTTCTCGGTAACTAATTACTGAATTAGCAACCTTACTACAATATTTGACTCGCCTTTCCCATTTGATATTCTTGCGCAGGTTGAATGAGGTATAGTGGAGTTAATGGGGTCGATTCCCGGCGAGCGGCAATGCGGGAGATCTGCTCTAAGTGAAAAGGTCAAGATCTGGAGGAGTAATGAAAACAAAAGAAGAAATTGTCACCAACTGGCTTCCGCGTTATACCGGCACACCTCTGGAAGATTTTGGGGAATACATCCTGCTGGTCAACTTCGAAAATTATTTAAACATGTTCTCAGAGTGGTATAACGTCCCTATCCGTGGACGTGAAAAGCCCATGCCCAATGTCACTGCCGAAGGCATCACATTGATCAACTTCGGGATGGGCAGCGCCAACGCTGCCACGATCATGGACTTATTAAGAGCCATCCGACCCAAAGCAGCCCTTTTCCTGGGTAAATGTGGTGGTTTAAAAAAGAAAAATGACATTGGCGACCTGATCCTTCCGATTGCAGCCATCCGCGGTGAGGGAACCTCCAACGACTATTACCCTCCCGAAGTGCCAGCCCTGCCAGCCTTCAATTTACAGAAAGCCATTTCGACCACCATCCGCAACCATGACCGGGATTATTGGACGGGCACAGTTTACACCACTAACCGTCGCGTATGGGAACACGATGAAAAATTCAAGGAATACCTGCGCCGCATCCGGGCAATGGCAGTAGATATGGAAACAGCCACGCTTTTCAGCACTGGTTTTTACAATGAAATCCCAACCGGCGCGCTGCTCCTGATCTCAGATCAGCCCATGACTCCTGAGGGAATTAAAACAGCCAAGAGCGATAAAAAAGTTACAAAAGAGTATTTAGAAATGCACCTGAAAATCGGGGTTGATGCGCTTAAAGAATTAATAAATAACAGTTTGACTGTTAAACATTTGTATTTCTAACGACAATCCACCGGCAGTTAAATCATTGATTTTGCATTTCGCAGGTAGGGAGATAGCAGTACAGGGCAGCAGGTGAAACATTAGAAGAAAACAATATCTTTCCTGATATTGTCTTAAATATCTCACGTGATTGTACTTATTTTTTACAAAAATATCGCTATTGCTTGACAATAAGAAATCCCAGCGATTTTCATCAAATGGAAGTTGTATAATATTATGAAAATAAAAAATTGAGAGATTTATAAAGATATGCGCAAACGAAAACCATTCATCTTTGTTTTACTGATTCTATCCAGTATTCCCTTAGTGTCGTGTGGTTCAGGCAGCGAGGCCGTTGACCATCCACCGCAAGAAATAATCAAATTACATGCCCCTGATCAGAAAGACGGCATGGAGATGGTTTATGTTTCTGAAGGAGAATTTTTAATGGGATCGCTTAAAAACGACCGGAACGCGAATTCTAATGAGAAAAAACAACGCGGTGTGTATTTAGACGCTTTTTGGATCGATCAAACAGAAGTTACATATGCGCAATATGCCATGTGCGTTTCTGATGGCGATTGCTCGGTACCTACCGATGAGAAAGATTACCGGAAAAATGATATGAGCAATCACCCGGTAGTTTTTGTCTCCTGGTATGACGCCTCAAGTTACTGCGCCTGGGCCGGCCGCCGACTTCCTACTGAAGCGGAATGGGAAAAAGCTGCCCGCGGAATATACGCCTCCCGTTTCCCGTGGGGCGAGGATATCTCTTGTGACAACACGAATTACAACGATTGCAGGGATTTTGTATCCACTGCACCTGTTGGTTATTACGCGGAAACGGGCAGCAGTATTTATGGCGTTTATGATATGGCCGGCAATGTCTGGGAATGGACACAGGACTGGTACCAAGATGATTTCTATTCTCTTGCGGGTGATGAGAATCCAGTAAATATCAACAGCGAAAGCGGGTTACGTGTTCTGCGCGGCGGCTCCTGGAATAGTTACTCAGACTATCTGCGCTCTGCTCACCGCGATGCCAGCAAAACGGATAATTCAAGTGAATATATCGGTATCCGCTGCGTTTTACCGCAGGAATAGGGCAATCGTATCTGTTTTCTGTAGTGAAATATGGCTTATATTGTATTCTTTCATTGGATTCCATTTCCCCCGCTTTAGTTAAGCATTTAACTTTTGCATAAACCAAAGAAAAAGGCAGGATGCGATGGCGAAAAATAACATATCACCAAAAATAATTATCAATAAAGCCATTAATAAATGGTGGCTGTTTTTCCTGTTCGCTGTGTTGGGAGGTACCATCGGTTTTCTAATCTCGATGGTTCAAACCCCGCGTTATGAAGCAGTTGCGCGTATCTCGACAAGCATCGATTATACAATTTCACCAAAAATTGAGGATTATCAAGAGGATAGAGTGATTCAAGATACTGGCCTCCTAATGATTTCTGATGATGTATTGAAAGCGGTAAGGTCAAATTTAGCAGCCCACGGGATCGCCATAACCCACCAGGAGATGATGGATTCATTTACAATGGAGAGAATCGACGACCTATGGACGCTTCGAGTGACCAATTTCGACCCCGAATTAGCGGAAGAAATGGCAAATGCCTGGATGGATGAGGCGTATTTGCAACTTGACACCGCTTTCCAACACGCACAAATAGCGAATTCGATCACGGTGTATATAGATTCGCTGGAACGCTGCCTGTATGCAGATGCAGAGGAAGCCGAAAATTATGCGCTGTGCAAAGTAAGTTCCACAGATGCCATAACCACTGAGATACTGAAAAAAACCGATTTATTGAAAAGCGAACTTAATTTGGGCAGGACGATCAATCCTTCCTTGCGCTATTCGATCATCAGCTACGCCCAAACTCCCAACGAACCGGTTTTCCATACTCGCGGTATCCTCATTCTAAGCAATATACTGTTAGGTGTATTGGCGGCATTTACTGTGATCGTTATTATCAGTGGAAAAGACAAAACAAAGGGGTAGGTTCATGAAAAACTTCGCAATAAAATTTTACGATCGAAGTTTAGCGATACTTTGGGTTTTGTACATCCTTGCGCTGCCATTTACAAGCTCTCCTCTTGTCGCAAAAATAATGGGCGGAACAATGGTAGCGACACCTTCGGGCCTCATCCTGTTTGTCCTGCTAATTGTGTGGCTTTTACCCAAACTGTGGCAGGGAATGACGATCCCGCAACATACACTATCATTATTTTTGTTTATATTAATTGCTCTGGTCTCGATCATTACAGGGTATTGGCGGAATATCCCTGCCTTCAAAGGTATCAATCCCATTAAAGAGAATCTTGAAGGGATCGTTACACTGGTCATGGGTGTATGTTTTTATTTTGTTTCATACCTATGGCTGCGAGAGAAAAACCAGAAGGAAGAGTTCAACAAGACACTTCGGTTGATCACCTATGCCGGAATAATGATTTTCATCAAAGCATTTCTTGAAATAGTCCTGTGGCGTTTTTATGGCAGATACCCATATTGGTTTGAAACTGCCCACAATCTGCTGGTAACCGGTCCTCTCTTTGAAAACCGAATTTCCGCCTTTGCATTTGAACCATCATGGTTAGCGAATCAGCTCAATTTGCTATTCCTGCCCTATTGGCTGGCCAGCACAATCACGCGCACCACTGCTTTTAAAATACGGGTCTGGAAATTCCACGTTGAGGATTTTTGCCTGATATTAGGTTCTACCGTCTTATTCTTTACCCTTTCCCGGTTGGGATATTTGTCTTTCCTGTTGATGTTGGGTATTTTGATCATCAAAGGAACCGTTTGGTTTTCAGGCTGGCTTCAAGAGAAAATCCTGAATAAAATCCCCGGATTCGAGAAGAAAACCCTTAAGATATTACTTAGCGTTTTCATTTACAGCATCGTATTTCTTTTTTACGTTGGGTTGGTTTTCGCAGCTGCGTATGCGCTTAATCTTTTCGACAGCCGAAACGCGGACATATTCAATATTCTACTTGGTGGTTTCGAGCTGAAACGATATGCGGAAAACCTGGGGTTTGGGGCACGCCTGGCATACTGGGCTGGCGGTTGGAATATTTTTACTAGATACCCATTTCTTGGAGTTGGGTTGGGTAACGCGGGATTCTATTTTCCTGATAAGCTGCCCTCCTCTGCCTGGCACCTGGTGGAAGTCCGCAGATATTTTTACGAAACCAATATGCTCCTTAATGTCAAGTCCATGGGGTTTCGATTGCTCGCGGAAACAGGCATTTTTGGATTTTCCGCATTCATTGCTTTTTTGACGATCATATTTCTCGTCATATTGAGGCTGCTCTTTACGAAAAACAAATTCAAACAATTTATGGGGTGGATGGGTCTTTTTGCCTTTTGCGCGTTTCTAATCGAGCAGTTCAGCCTTGATTCATTTGCATTGCCGTATTTTTGGGTTACCTTTGGAATGATCACCGCAGCAAATGAAATAAAAATTAAAAATAACTGATGGATACGTTAAGTTGTTATAGCTTATGGTAATTATTCCATAGTTCTTTAAGAACTCGCTCAAGTCTTTCACCCAACGCGTCGCCCCCTTGAGAAGTCACATCGTCCGAATTATCAAATACAACATACGGCACTTGAATCCCCTGGATGGTCAGGAACTGAGGATCTTCCTTGCTAACATCACCCCAATCTTCTTCTTTATAAAGGCGCTCTAATTTCGAATCCGGCAAAGAATGTTCCAGAATACTGTCGGGTTTCTCTGGATTAAATCGCTTGCGATTCTTTCGCAGTGATTCTTCCCAGGTAACATCAATATACAGGACTGCCATCTTTTGAAGCATTTGCGGTATTAAGTGAGAAAAAGCGGATCGGTAGCCGCCGTGTTCCTTACCTCTCGAAAACTCAAGGATCGTTGTGTAGGTTTCAGCATAATCGGAAATGTTTCTCAGCTTCTTCTGATATTCAAGCCCGATGCGTTCAATTAGAAGATCCCAGAGGTACTGTTCGAGAAAATACCCTTCTTGATCTGTATGCAGCCTTGGATGTCCCATTTTCTCAAGAAATGCGTCTTCCTCAAACCAGGCCCAAAGCATTGGAAAATCATCGATCTCGTCAAATTTTCCTACATGAAAACGCTGAGTACGTTCCTCTAATGGGG
>CAZILY010000036.1:9518-11548 GCA_964540175.1 uncultured Pelolinea sp.
GTTTTTCTTAGACAGCCATTTTCTTGACATAGAACCATAATCCAACTCCGGCAGCAATAAAGAAAATGCCCAGACCAAGCAGCAGGGGTGATGGGCTCTCTTCACTGAATGCGGGGTGCAGTCCCGATCCTGGTTGAGCACCAAAATCAATTGTCGAAACCTCTCCCGCCCCAATTGTGATCGCGTAATTCATCACCGTAGTTGGGTTGTATCCCTCTGGAATAGCGACGCTGATATTGTAGTCTCCTTCCGGAAGATCCGAGAAACAAACCGCGTCTCCGCTTGCGTCTGTATCGCTCGTCAAGTTGACAGTATTCAACCGGTTTGTCACACTAACGGCGCCGCCTGCAAGCGCCAGCTCAGTTTCTTCTGCCAGTGCGTTGCCATTTTCATCATTGAATAGATAAATACAGATACTGCCATTACCCTTAAATGGCGTTGCGGTTGGGACAGCGGTCACTTCCGCAGTTGGCACAGGGGTGTCCTCCGCTTTTATCCCCACCAGCATTTCTTGCCCGGGGATTATGAACTGGCAGTCATCTGCTCCAAGATTGTTTAATTCACGCAGTTCCTGCTCCGATATACCCATCAATAAAGCGATGCTGATGCAAGTATCATTCTCTTTGACAATGTACACGATCCGCCCGTCCGCCTGAGGGGTTGGAGTAGAAATCACAGCCTGTGGAAAAGGCGCACTGGCTGTGGTAGGAATCATTATGATAATTAAAAGCAATATCATGGAAAGCAAGCCAAAAGCCCGCATTGTTTTTTTAATCATGGCAATCACCTTTTTTGCGATTATAACATTATATCTATACTTACATTTCACGTAGAAAAACACATAAAAATATCCTGACTTTATAAGTATACAGTTAATCACGCGTATAATAATCACATGGTTTATTGGATTGATTTGATATCAGGGAAAGGAAAGTAGAAATGAGTTTTCACACGATCATTATTGTAGGTAATTTAGGGAGAGATCCTGAAATGCGGTACGCTCCCAGTGGCGACGCTGTCACTTCTTTCAGCGTAGCCAGCAACCGGCAGTATACCGACTCAAGCGGCCAGAAAGTAAAAGAAACCATTTGGTTCAGAGTATCAGTTTGGGGTAAACAGGCTGAAAGCGTCAACACCTATCTGCAAAAAGGCAGCAGTGTCCTGGTTGAAGGCAATCTTCGGCCTGATAAAGAAACCGGCAACCCGAAGACATTCACCCGATCGGATGGATCAACCGGCGCATCCTATGAAGTTAATGCGCGCACTGTCCGTTTTCTTTCAACCAAAAACGCCAATGCTGACAGCTTAAGCGACAGCGGTAGTGGTGTAGCTGACGAAGAGATCCCATTTTAATAAAATAACAAAGAAAAGAAAAATTGAATATGTTTAATAAATTAGCTGATAATGCCCATCAGGACTTTGAAGCACGCCATCTGGTGCGTGAAAATGCGCTCAAACAAACACGAAAATTAACACGCCACTGTGCTAATGCCATTCGCGCCATTCACCGCGACGAGCAGAAGAACGCCGAAGAGAATATGGATGCCGCGAGCAGCATCGTTGCAAATCTTTTTGATTCTTTAAAAGATTATCCGGAATTCTATTTCTCCGGATATACACAGGACGCTTTGAAAGAATATGTGGAAGCGCGATTAACGATCAATTTTCTCAAGAATAAGCCGCTGCCCTCACCCAAAGAAATGGGTATTGAATACAGCACCTATTTAAAAGGGATGGCTGAAACCATTGGAGAAATGCGCCGTAGATGCCTGGATATCTTGCGCCAGGGTTATTCCGATGAAGCGGAACGCTTGCTCGATCTTATGGATGAGATCTACTCCATTCTGGTCACGATTGATTATCCCGATGCGATCACACACGGTTTAAGGCGCCAAACAGATATGGTGCGGGGAATCATTGAGCGCACCAGGGCAGATCTTACCACCAGCCTGCGCCAACAGCATATGCAGCAGGCATTGAAGGATTTTGAAAAACGCATCATCAATAATGGCACGAAGTAAACGCACCAT
>CAZILY010000037.1:0-11526 GCA_964540175.1 uncultured Pelolinea sp.
ATTGATATTAATTTGCTTTCAGAGATGATCCTGCGAGAGATCACTGATACGATGCATGTAAAGAAGGCCGCGTTATTCTTGCGCAATGAAAAACAGAAACACTTCTTTTTAAACACGCAGATTGGGATGACGCTTCCCCCGCGTACTAAGATTGCTGCTGATCATCCTCTGATCGGGCGGATAAATGCATACGAGCATGCTGTTGCCAAGCAGGAATTGGAAACCCATCCAATCTTCCGATCCATGTGGCGGGAAGAGAAAGAAATAATAGATAAACTGGAAGCGGAACTATTCATACCATTAAAAACGGCTGGTGAGTTGTTGGGGATGATCATTCTGGGGCCAAAGCAATCTGAACAACCGTACTCTAATCTGGATAATCAAATCTTATTAACCCTTTCACAGCAAACAGCAGTGGCTGTAAATAATGCTCAGCTTTATTCAATGGCACAAAGGGAGCTTGTTCGGAGGCGCGAAACTGAAAAAAGGTTGCAGCTTCAACTCAAGAGATTATCTGCGCTGCAGAACATCAACATTGCTATTACAACGAATATTGACCTTCAAATTCCGTTATATCTGCTGTTGGATCAAGTTACCGAAGAATTGGAAGTGGATGCTGCGGATGTGCTCCTACTGGATGAGGAAAGTCAACAGTTGGTATTTGTTGCTGGCCAGGGATTTATAACTGATGCCTTGAGACATACGAAATTGGAAATGGGACAGGGACTGGCTGGAAGAGCTGCGGAGTCTGGTGAAGTGATCCATATAAGAAACCTGAAAGATGAATCGACTTCTCTACATCAATCACCTTTAATTGAAGATGAAAAATTTGTTTCGTATTTTGGAGTACCTTTAATAACAAAAGGGAAGATAAAAGGCGTTCTGGAAGTTTTTCACCGTACGGAACTTCATCCTACTGGAGATTGGATGGATTTCTTAAATACGCTTACTGCGGAAACAGCTATTGCCGTGGATAATGCACAGCTGTTCCAGGATTTGGAGAAATCAAATCTTGATTTGGTTGCCGCATATGAAACTACACTAGAAGGATGGGCGCGTACACTTGAATTGAGAGACCGAGAAACAGAAGGTCACAGCCAGCGTGTCATGGACCTCACCCTGCGATTGAGTAGAAAGCTTGGCATCGCTGAAGATGAGATAAAACATGTGCGGCGAGGAGCGCTGCTGCATGACATTGGGAAAATGGGTATTCCAGATACCATATTATTTAAAGAAGGCCCGCTTAATAAAGACGAATGGGTGGTGATGCGGAAACATCCACAATTTGCGTATGATATGTTGTCAAAGATACCTTTTTTGGAAAAAGCGATGGATATTCCATACTGCCATCATGAGAGATGGGATGGCAGCGGTTATCCGCGCGGTTTGACTGGTGAAGAAATTCCTCTTTCCGCAAGGATCTTTGCGATCGTTGATGTCTGGGATGCATTGAGATCAGATAGGCCATATCGTAAAGCATGGTCGGACAAAGAAGCGTTGAAAGAGATCAAAAAGGGAAAAGGAACCCATTTTGACCCTATTGTGCATGAAGCTTTTTTTAATATGATTAGCTTAGAACAACGCAATAAACGAAAAAAATAGGTTGATCTGAATCTTCTCTAATTTCTCACTTTTTCTTTATATGATTTTCATATATATACCTTATATTTCCTATTAATTTAGATTAATTGGAGAAATATAATGGAAGCAAAAAAAATTTCAGTTTCAACCGCGACTTTAAATCGATGGTGGCTTTTCGTGCTACTCTCAGTAACTGGATTGGCCATCCTTTTTTCTAGCGTGTATTTTCTGTATTTTCCGGTTGGGTTCCAGGGCGGCCGTAATCCTGATTATGGAACTATTATTGTGTTTGATCGGGAAATGTGGGATGCAATTCATTTATGGTCAGGCATTGGGATGATCATAGTCCTGGTTGTCCATATTGCTGTGCATGATAAATGGATTCTTGTAATGTATAAACGGTTGTTCCGGGGTAAAAATGGTGGGATTAAAAGTTTGAATCAATACGCTCGTTTTAATATCCTTTTAGACATAGTTGCTGCTGCGAGTTTTCTGGTGGTAGCGGTGTCAGGCGTTATTCTGATGTTTTATCCAAGCGGGAGAAATGTCCAACCAATTTATAACTTTATTTTCACAAAAGAAGTATGGGATGTCCTTCACACATGGTCTGGTGTAGTGATGTTGATATCTGCAATCTTGCATTTCTATATTCACTGGAAGTGGATCACTAAGGTTACCAGACGTGTAGTTGGAAAAAAGAAAACCAAAAAATTAGTTAAGATAATTGAGGAGTGCAAATGATTAAGAAAGTTGTTCTAGGAGTTGTTGTTTTAGGTATCAGCGTCGGTTTAATATACGGAGGTGTTTATCGAACTATAGCACGGGCGGATACTGAGGTGCAAGCAAATCAGTCGGAAAAAAACCTTTCAATTAACAAAGGAAACTCAGAGGAAAGAAACATATTGCCCACTCAGGAAAGCTCAGGGGAAAGAAGTTCAGGGCAGGGGAATGGTCGTGGAAATGATTCGAGTGAGCAGCAAGAGGGAGGAGATAGATTAGAGAGACCTCGTGTTTCTTCTGGTGAGGAATTAAAAGATATTGTTTCTTTCACGGGAATTGTCACACAGACAAATGAGGATCTATTGGAGATTCTTTGTGAGAATGGCAATGAAATGGTTGTCGAGGGCAGAGCTTTGCGGTTTGTAATGGACGCGGGTTTTTCTGCAGAAATTGGTGATTCTGTTACCTTAGATGGTTTTTATGAAACCACTGATGAATTTGAAATTTCGTACATAGAAAACTTAACGAAAAACGTTGAAGTCCAGATTCGTGAAGAAGGCGGACGTCCCTTATGGGCTGGTAATGGCCGCGGTTCTTGAAAGTAACTGAATAAAAGGTTGTAAGAGCTGGTATGTATATTTACCAGCTCTTTTCTTAACTATAAATATAAACAGGAAAAGAGTCGCCTGTTTTTTTGAAATGTAGTTTATTGTATAAACCAATAGAATTGTAATTATTCTGCTGTGTGTTCACGGATACATCATCAGTTCCGTGATCATCAAAATGCTTAAGCATATTCAGAACCATTCTTTCACCAATATGTTGCTTTTGGAAATCTGGTAGGACCGCAAGACGCGCTAAATGCGCTTTTCCCTTGTCGTAGGTGCTGATTTGAAATCCGCAGATGGATTGATTATTTTCAAACACAGTAGAATAGTAAGATTGAGCGTACGCGTGCTCTAAAGCTTCCTTTGATTGCTGCCATAAAGGATGGAAGCAGGTTTGGTCAATATAAGTAACTTCATCTATATCAGTGTATGTCATCTGACGAATAGGAGTGGAGTGAACGATAGATTTAAAAAGCTTTGCTTTTTTTCTGTTGTCCCATTTAAATTGGATGACTTGCTGTTTTTCTACCCAGCCTTCCATCTCTAATAGATCTTTCATCCAGTTCTGATAAGCGAGAGAGGCAATTGTTGGATTGTTGGATTGGTCTGTGATTATTTCTAATCCAGCGTTATTAAATAGTGCATTCCAATAGGAAACCTTATAGAATGGATTTTTATAAGCAAAAAGGCGAATCCAGTAGGTATCTTGCGGTTCTGGTACGCAATTCAGAATCGCTTCAATTGAATTATCAGATGAGAGGTAGAGAAGGAAAGGGGATCTACCGATCCATTCCGTTGGTTTTCTCCAATCTAGATGGCGATGGATAGTGATCCGTTGCCGAAGGAACTTTTCAATTGCGGGGATATCAGATTCAACAGCTGCGCGAACAATCCCTTTTTTTCTCATGAACTTTATCAGTCAAATTTCTTCTTCGAGTCTTGGAATGTACTGGTCAGTTCGGTTAATGAATCGGAAAGCTTATTGAATGTATCAATGCTAATATTCGATAAATTATGAGCAACTTTTAAATATTGTAAATTGTTTGAATCCGTAATAAATTCTTTGATTTCCTCAGGAAGGTGCTCAAAGGCAATACTCTTTGTTTTGTTGTCCTGCCAATTCCCCAAAGGGCTTTCATGATCGAAAAAATCATCCAGATCAAGATTCAATGCATTCACTATCTTCTGGAGATCATTTAAGGCAATCGGTGTAGTTCCTTCTTCATAACGTTTAATACGGGAAGCAGGGATTGAAGCTGCTCTTGATAATTGCTTCATGGACATTTTTATTTTTTCTCTGGCGATGTGGATTCGTGCACCAATAATTTGCTGGCGAATCTTAATTAATCTTTGAATTTGGGTGTTTTCAGGTGAAGTGAGGTGATCCTTTACGCCGCCTTCTTTAAAGAACGCTATGATTGGGACTCTAAATGAGAAAGATAATGCTTCAATTTCTGGAAGAGAGGGAATAAATTTTCCTTTCTCATAATTTTTCAAACGGCTGGCTGGGATATCAAGCAGTAAACTGCATTCTTTGACTGTCTTTCCGCATGCCTCACGAGCGATACTCAAGTTCTTTGCGAGAAATTCAATTTCCAATGATTTTTCAGTATTGTTTTTATTTTCCATAACCACTTACCTTTTCTGGTCTGCCTTTATTAGATGTCTATATTAATATTATCATTTTTATACACCCATTTCCCGTTTACCATTGTTGCTAAAGGGAGAACGAATTGGATGGTATCTGTTGCTAGGTCAAAAAAATTCTGTGGGAGAAGCATGAAATCAGCTGCATAAGCCAATTTGATTTTTCCGATCATTTTTCCAAAGCCCCCAACGATCGGAGGGGTGGAGATATATGCCCTTAAAGCATCTTGAAAATTCACGCACTGTCCCGGGATCCAACTGGACCCTTTGTTGGAGGTATACCCAAGCTGCTTGCGGGAAATAGCTGCGTGCAGACCATAAAATGGGTTGGGAGACTCAACAGGTGCATCAGAGCCAAATATCATCTGCGCGCCGCTTTGCAGAATTGAACTCCAGGCGTAGGAATGAGCACACCGTTCGCCCCAATATGCATCAGCTGTTTTTTTATCTGAAATGGCGTGAAGTGGTTGCATGCTTGCGGTAACACCCAGCTCTGTGAATAACTTAATATCTTCTTCTTGAATGAGTTGTGCATGTTCGATTCTTGACTCGAGTGCAGACATCTTTAGCAGTCCTGCTTTTTTTAAATCTGACATTGCCAGCAGGGTTTCCCGGTTTGCCCGGTCACCGATAGCATGAACAGCTAAACCTATTCCGTGAGGTAGCGCTTTTTCCCCATATGCCGAAATTTCTTCACGTGACAAAAATAGCATGCCTGATGATCGTGAGTTTTCGTAAGGATCTAACATCGCGGCGGTTCGCGCGCCCAAAGCGCCATCTGAGAACAGTTTCAGCCAACCGATCTTTATCCAATCATTCCCGCTTCCGCTTTTAAGTCGCTTCCCGATAGCTTTATCCAGGAAAGATTCGGGAATTCCCTTGGTGACCCGCAAGAGAAGCTCATCCTTTACGAGAAGATTGTTTAATGTTTCAAATATGGACCAACTGTCAAAGTCATGTACGGCAGTGATGCCGTATTTGTGCAGTTCAGTTTGAGCTTTTAGAATAGCGGTTTCCCGATCGGAAATATTTGGTTCTGGGATAACAGATTCGACTATTCTCATCGCGCTTTCTAGAAGAATGCCGGTCGGATCTCCTGAAGTGTCACGCTGGATTGTTCCTCCCTGTGGATTTGGTGTATTGTGGTTGATCCCTGCTAATTTCAGAGCAGGAGAATTTGTCCAGCCGCAGTGAAGGGATTTGTGAGTGAGATATATGGGATGTTGAGTTGATACTTTATCCAGGTCTTTTTTAGAGCCATATCCATCTGTCCAGGAATTTTGATCCCATCCATGCCCGATAATCCATTTTCCGTGATCGGTATTCTTTACCTGATTTGCTATTTGATCCAGGCAGCTTTGCTTGGTTGGCATTTCCACATTGACATGCTGTAAGCTGAGCCCATATGTAAGTAAATGAATGTGAGCATCTGTAAAAGAGGGCATCAGGATTGATTGGTGCAAATCTTCTATCTTTGCGCTGCCGCTGAATTGTGGGATGATCTCACTTGCTTTCCCGATGGCTGAGATATGCCCTTTCTCTATTACAACCGTATCGGCTGGTTGATCATCCAGAGAAAATGAATGTATCTGTGCATTAGTGAGAATGCGTTTTTGCATTAAAATTTCTTGAAACGGTCGATTAGTGTATTCAATTCTTCTTCAGAATAATAATGGATCACAATTGTTCCCCCTTTTTTACCATGATTGAGGGTTACTTTTGTGCCTAATAATGTTCGTATCTGATCTTCAAGCGAACTTATTTCTGGGGATACCGTCTTCTTAGCTTTCTTGATTTCTGGCTTTTGCCCGGAAAATTTGCGGACTAAAATCTCAGTTTGGCGTACATTTAACTGATTATTAAGAACTGTCTGTAAAACAGCAATTTGTGATTTCTTGGAGGGAAGCCCTAGAAGTGCGCGCGCGTGACCTTCGCTGATCTTCCTCGAATTCAGGGCGACCTGGACAGCATCTGAAAGTTTTAATAAGCGGAGTGTGTTTGTAATAGATGCCCTGCTTTTACCCACCCTGGCAGATATATCTTCATGAGAAAGGTTGAATTCATCATTTAATTGCTGGTATGAAAGAGCAGCTTCCAATGGGCTAAGATCCTCACGTTGAATGTTTTCGATAAGGGCAATTTCAAGCCGTTCCTGTTCAGTGACCTCGCGAATGATGGCTGGTACAGACTTAAGTCCTGCAATTTCTGCTGCACGCAGCCGCCGTTCACCGGCAATTAGTGTATATTGGTTGTCAGTCGGACTCTTGGAAAGAATCAGGGGTTGTAAGATGCCGTGTTCAAGAATGGATTGTGCAAGTTCCTGTAACCCCTCGATATTTATCTCACCGCGCGGTTGGGAGGGGTTGGGCAAAATTGCTGTAATTGGTACTTGCTGTGAACCTCCTGATGATTCCGGTTGAAAATCTCCGGGGATGAGCGCATCTAAACCTTTACCTAATCCTCTGCGTGCCATATTATTTCACCTTTATATCTATTTCTGGTATGAGCACCCCATCCTGGGCTAAAATCTCATGTGATAGGTTCATGTAAGCCTTTGCGGCAGATGAGCTAGGTGCATAGATTGCGATTGGAAGCCCATAAGATGGCGCTTCAGCTAACCGGATGCTGCGCGGTATTATCGTTTGGAAGACTTGTGATGGAAAAAACTTTTTAATCTCACTGACGACGTCCGCAGCCAATCTGGTGCGGCCATCATACATAGTCATAACAACTCCTCTCACACTTAATTCTGGGAAAAGAGATTTCTGAATTCGCTGGAGTGTTTGCGTGAGCTGCCCGACACCTTCTAAAGCCAGGTATTCACATTGGACCGGGATAAGCACGCCATCAAGGGCGGCGATAAGACCGTTGACTGTGATGATGCTCAATGAGGGAGGACAGTCAATAAGAATATAATCGTACCGGTCAAGAATTGAAGATAGTGATTCTTTCAATCGAAACTCACGATTTGTCAGTTCCAGTAATTCAACCTCTGCACCAGCCAGAGAGGGGGAGGATGGTAAAATCGAAAGTTTTAAACGAGGGTTATGTAGAATAGCGGGTGAGATTGGTGATGATCCGATCATGACTTCGTAAGTCCCGTTTTTAACCGTCATTTTATCGATTCCCAGACTGGAAGTGGCGTTTGCCTGTGGATCAAGATCGACGATGAGAACTTTTTGGCCGAAATATCCCAGATAGGCGCCAATATTGATGGCGGAAGTGGTTTTTCCGACTCCACCTTTTTGGTTCACTAATGTATAGACTTTTGCCATATAGTTATTTTCCTTCAATTACTTCAATTTGAAAAGAACGAATTTCCTGAGCTGTTGGCACACCTGCTAACCCCACTCGTGTGACAGAGCGGGAGGCGATCTGAATGGCTCTTCTTGTTGATTCCCATGGGCTGCGGGTTGTTTCGAGACGATCAAAAAATGCTGCTGAAAAAATATCTCCTGCGCCTGTTGCGTCAACAACAGGTACATTTGGAGCGGAAAAATGGCGGACATCACCTTTCCAGTAGACTCTGGCTCCGTTATGCCCTTCGGTAACAACCAGGATATTTGTCCTGTCAGCGTATGACTGGATCAAATTCTCATTACCCATGACGTCTTCAATACTTAATACCACCGCATCCGCGCGTTGGAGTAACCTGTCCGAATGGGTCCATGGATGGAAGTGCACGACATTGTTCTCGTCTTTGCCGCGCATCCATCCCTGCGGAGTTAAGCCAATAAAAGAATTAGGAAAAATATCAATGATTTCCGGGTCAACTTCACCTGTGACAGGACCTAAATGGACAATTGGGGAATTTCTCCAGTCTGACGGAACATCCTCAGGTAACAACTGCTCTGCAATCGCATGCAGGATTTGTTTGCGTCCGTGATTTGTTTCTTTATTTTCAAATGTGGTGGAATGTGGTGAGTCTTTCCATTTTATGAGAAACCCATCTAATTCCTGCAGTGAATGACCTTTTTCTCCGGCTGTTAGGATTGCGGGTGTTCTTCCAAGTGCGTGCGCACAAACAGCGGAGTACGCAGCTGTACCACCGAGTGTGTTCCCACTTTCATGGATGTCGCGGGTGACATGGCCAATGACGAGATAATTTAGATGAGCAACCGTGTTTTTATTCATTCTGCGTGGAAAATTTCTTTATAAAAGACAACTGAAAAATTATAGCATTAAGTCAATTAGTGCTTTATTGTTTATCTGTTCTAACAACCTAGAAAACAACAAATTAACAGAGAGGAAATTACCGATGTGCTGAAAAAACTTCAGCTTCAAAAGATAATTACCTGTAATTATCTTCAGTGTGAAGGTTGACGCTTGTTCTGAAAATGTGTAATTAAGCGATTTTTAGTAATTTATCTTTCATGAAAAAATGAACTGTTGGAATTGCGATGGCGCCTGCTCCGAGAAAAAAGTAACTTGCTAATTGGAAATTGAATATGATGTCTGGTTCATTGGAAATTAGACCGGGCACAACGGCATAGAAAAAAGGAGATATGAATATTCCGACTGAAAAAGCACTGTTGATCACTGCCAGAGCTGCAGTGCTGTCATTTGATCCAACAGCATCGGTGGTTAAAAGCAGAATTAGGGAGAACAGCAAGCCCACACCCAAACCGGTGCATAGCGAGCCGAGCATAACCAAAACACTGCTCTGGGTGAATGTGATGAGCAGAAATCCTGCTGCGGTAATCAGCAAACCGATGGGTATAGTCCATTTTTTCAATTTCATATACACTCGTGAAAAAATTAATCCAGTGATGGAGGATCCAAATGTGGAAACAGATAAGCCAAAAGTGATGACATAGGGAGAAACATCTTGCTTGGCTTTAATTAGAAACGGGATATCTGTGACAATGATAAAGAATATGACCACTAAAATGAAAGACATGATGGATAACCAGATAACGAGAGGAGGAACAGGTTTTATTCTTTTATCGTGTGCTTCTGGTTTTTTATTTCGAGGTAGTTTAGGTATGAAAAGCATTGAAAAAAGGAAAATAAATGGAGCAATGGCGTAAAGCAGGAAAGCGGTACGCCAATCATGCGTTCCAATCCAGGCTGCTAACGGAGGCATAATTACACCTCCGATGTGTGATACGGAAAAGGAGTAACCGATCATGTCCGCACGCTCTTTACCTTTGTAAAAATCCGCGATTAGAGAGGTAACCACGGGCGCGATCAATCCGGTGCCTGCACCGAGGAGAGCCCTCATGAGGAGATGCCCTGTAAACGTATGCGACCAACCACCTGCGATGCCGCCAATTGTGTATAAACTTATCCCTATCGCTAATATCGCTTTTTTAGATATCACTTTTACTAACTGGCCTGCAATGAGTCCGAAAAAGATCATCATAAGCGATGGGAGTGTGATCGTTTGCTTGATAAGGGTGGGGTTTACCTCCGGAAAGGAAGCGCTAATCTGACCAACCAGCGGTGCGGCTATGTCGGTGGACATAATGGCGAGAAAGGACAAAGATAAAATAGCGGCTCGCTTAAGTTTCATGTATCAATTTTTTCCTCAAAAACACAAGGTAGAAGTATAGCATGGGAGGTTAGATCCAACGCGGTATTGATGGATTGGTTTTGTTGTATAGTTAATTAATAAATTAAGGAACCAGCATGGAGCAACCACGACGACGGAAAGGGATTAGAGATCTGCCAGAAAATGAGCGCCCGCGCGAGCGATTAGCGCAGCGGGGAGAGAGCGCATTGAATAGCTCTGAATTGTTGGCAATTCTCCTCAGGGTGGGAGTGGCGGGAATGAGCGCGGTTGAATTGGGTGGAGAACTATTGAATCAATTTGAAGGGCTGCGCGGTCTACATGCTGCTAGTTTTGATGAACTGTGCGAGGTGAAAGGGATGGGACTTGCTAAGACAGCGCAGATCAAAGCAGCCATTGAGCTAGGATATCGAATGCAGCAGGAATCGGAAGTGTCGAAGCCGCGATTTACTGAGCCAGCCCATGTAAATAAGTATATGTCTCATCTGCTGGCGGGAAAAAACCAGGAGGAATTGTGGGTGCTAGCGCTGACAACGCGCAACAAACTTATTCGCAAACAACAATTGTATAAAGGTACCATCAACCATTCCTCTGCACGCATGGCGGAGATTATGGAGATTCCCATTCGCGCGCGGGCTGCGGCGATTATCCTGGTACATAATCATCCCTCTGGTGACTCTAAGCCTAGTGAAGATGATCTCCGCTTTACGGAGGAACTTGTACGCGCAGGACAGCTGATGGATATCGGCGTTCTGGATCACATTATCATTGGAAAAGATGGTTTCAGTTCCATTCGCAAGCTGGGGCAGGTATCGTTTAAGTCCTCACCCGGGAAGTACTGGAATTAAGTGGTTTTGTGAATTAATTGAATGAAATCGTACATTTAGTTATGAGTGAAGAAATTTTAAGGAGCGCGCAGAATGGAAGATTGGAAAAACGAACTTGACACTTATTTTAGGGAGCAGAAAGCGACCAAAAAAGAAATCAAGATTAAAAATGAGAGAATGAAGAAAGCGATAAAACGTTTTATGCAGGGCGAGGTAATCCCGGCATTTGACGCGCTTAAAAGAGAGTTCAAAAAGCATAAACGTGAAATTGAAGTAGATTCCAAAAAGGATTGGGCGGCGGTTTTGGTCAAGAAGAACAAACATAAAGAGTTTGTGTATGAGGTTAACATCAGCATAAATAACGGCAAATTGACAACCAGTAAGAGCATTTACACTATCAACAAGAAGGGCAAACTTAAACTGCGTGTGGAAGGCAAAATCCACAACCCAAAAAACTCGCTTCTGCTAAGCTCTGTTAAAAAAGAGCATATCATTAATGATTTTCTTGAAAATTATAAAGATTCTACGCGGGTGAAATAGCCCCGTTTTGTGGCCTCAGCGCTGCTTATATTGACAGATGTTTCTCGCTGGTATAAAATTTACTTGTTGTCATGGCGAGGTAGCTCAGTGG
>CAZILY010000038.1:0-11391 GCA_964540175.1 uncultured Pelolinea sp.
AAAAAGCTCCTCGATCTGGACTCGAACCAGAAACCTAGCGGTTAACAGCCGCTTGCTCTGCCAATTGAGCTATCGAGGAAAGCGCAGATATTATAGAATCGCTTATATGCCTTGTCAAGGATAGAAAGCCGAAAAATTTCCTTTTTATGTTCCCTCACCATGATTTTTGTTGTTGTAAAAAAGGATATTTTGTGCTATCCTTTTTTGCTGGGAATAAATAATTATTGAAAGGATGTAAATCGATGACCTATATAATTTCTGACGAATGCATTGCTTGCGGCTCCTGTGAAGTAGAATGTCCAGAAAGTGCCATTGCAATGGGTGACGAAATCTACGTAATTGACCCTGAAAAATGCAAAGATCACGCAGCCTGCGTGGAAGTTTGCCCCGTAGATGCCATCTCTAAAGTAGAATAATACTTAAGTACCTCAAAAAAAAGAGCCCTAACAAATGGCTCTTTTTTATTTTAATAAAAAAATACTATAATAAATTAATGTGAATAGAAACTAATAAACATGAAAAAATTTATCACGATAGCAGGCAATATAGGCGCCGGCAAATCTTCATTAGTTCGTATGCTGAGCAGACGGCTCGGGTGGAAGCCGTTCTTCGAGCCGGTAACTAACAACCCCTACCTGACAGACTTCTATAAGGATATGAAAACATGGGGTTTCCATTCCCAGATTTTCTTCCTGAGCCATCGGCTGCGGGTTTATAGAGAACTGGCAGACTGCCGGTCATCTGTAATTCTTGACCGCAGCTTATATGAAGACGCCGAAATTTTTGCCCGTAATCTATTCACCAAGGGCATCATGAATCAGAGAGATTATGAAACGTATGAAGCGCTGTATCATTCTTTGAGAAGCTTTTTGCCAACTCCAGACCTAATGATATATCTGAGGGCATCAGTAAGCACTCTCTCTGGAAGAATAAAAAAAAGAGGCCGCGATTTTGAGCAGACAATCAAATCGGATTATCTTGACCAATTGAACCAGGCATATGAATCATGGATCTCAAATTTTTCATTATGTCCTGTATTAACTATCCCTACAGATAACCTGGATTTTGTTTCCATGCCTGATCATTTGGACCTTATTGTAAGAAAAGTTGATGAAAAGATTTCAGGAAAAGAAGAAGTTGTATTTTTGCCTGAAGAATACTCACCATAAAACAGCCGTCTTCGAGATACTACAAGGTCCCTATTTGATATCTATGACAAATTTGATCGCCGTGCGAACTTTTCCGTCAATTTCCACGTTGACAAATTCTGGGGTAAAAACAACCTCGATCCCATCCTGTGCAAGAAAATTCTTAGCCAACACCATTGCCTTAACCGCCTGATTAACTGCTCCTGCGCCAATCGCCTGAACTTCAGCATGCTTCATGTCCCTGAAAATCCCTGCAATGGCCCCTGCAACTGCTGCCGTACGAGAAACGGCTTTTACTCTGATAACATCCATTGTTTCCCTCCTGCCAACATCATTGCTATATAGATTATTTGTTGGCTTCAATTTAATCACCTGTATAAGCATTTTACAAAATTATTGAGAGAGATACAAGTATGAATTATCCACAAATTAGATATTTATAAGGATATAGTAGTAGTAGTAGGGGGTGTGCAAATGTGGATAAAATAGTTGTAATATTGAAAAAACCATTATATAGAGATGCTTTCTAATCTCCTTTCACCACATCTACCGAACATTCAGAAAAGACAGAGAGTTGTTAATTGTGGAAAACCAGGAATAAAAACAGAGAATAAATTCGATGCTAATACTTTCAAATCTATAATGCGACTTATTTCCTTTTTTATAGAAAATGTTTTCCGTTTTATCCACATAAAGGTGAGGTTATCCACAGCTTTTAGCAAGTTATCCACAAGACATATCCACAGCATATGTGGATAACCTAAATTCCCTCTGCTGCCTGCCACCCTTCAATTGATTCTTCGACGGCGTCTAAAAACTTGTCTAATCCGGTCAATCTTTCTGCAAGATTATTTGCACCAAGCATCAATGGGGAAAGTAAATCTTCGTACCCTCTCTGGCTGGAGTTATTTCTTGGCAAACGGGAGGCCATTAGTGACCATGTCCAAAGGAGCAGCCATACCGCTGCCGGGCTGTTTTCGTCTTTTAATCCTAGTATAGCTTTTTCATAATATGAGCGCCGGCAAATTGAGTAGGAAAGCGGGCGATTGTCTATTTGTTGAAGTGAGGAGAACGCAGTATTCCAATTTTCCATCCAAATATCCCAATCAGGCTCTATTGAGTCTATGGGCATGATGAGGTCAACAAGTCCACCTACCAACCCGGGCATATTGATTCCTTGAGCGGAATACGGAAAATCAATTAAAAAGCGGCGGTCCGTTAGTGGAACGGACGTTAAGCAGGCGACGGCATTTGCAGCGTTCTTGATAATTTTTAGATAAGGGTGCAAAAAATTCTGTGCAGTATTAGTATTGTTTTGCTCGTTAAGAAGAGCTATCCAATCCTGTCGCGCTGATTCAATAAATGGTTTTACCCGCAGGATGGTGTTTATTGGTTGAAAGAAATGAGCAAAAACGCCTGATCGCACGTAATCAAACCAGTGGTTAGGGTCGTGAAGCACGATTGGGTAATGACAAAAGAACGATCCTACCCACGCATCCGAACGAAGCTTTCGTGGGTGGCTGAAAAATGATTGCGAAAAGTGAACAATATCAAGGTGAAAATCATCCGTGATAGGAATGATCTCTCTTTGATGGGGGGCTTCGAGAGAATGAACATAAACAAGGTCAATATCGGTTGTTCCGCCGACTAATGGATCTTCACGGGTGATAGACCCGGTTAAATAGGCGCACACAATATCGTTACTGTCAAAAACTCTTCTTTTTACAGTATCTTTTGCTGTGTCTAAAAGTAGGTCTCGTGTGATGCGCATATGTTGTTTGTCTTTGTGCTTTCTAAATTTTACACGGTTATTTCATTTAGATTCATCTTTTCCGATGATTGGGAGCTCTGGTTGAAAGGGCGGCATATTCATCCGCTGCCGGATGCGGTTCTCGATCCAGTGGAGATCGTCTTCATTTTGAACAAAATCCAGCTCATTTGAATCTATTATAAGAACCCTTTTTTTGTTTTCTGCCCGCAGGAAAAACTCATCGTAAGTGATATTTACCAGATCTATGTAGTCGCGTTCCATTGAACGCTCAAAGGAACGGTCGCGCAGTGTGATGCGGTGCATAAGGGTATCAGTTGTTGCCCGCAGATATACGATCAGGTCCGGGGAGGGTATTTTTTCAGATAGCACAGTATGTAACTGCCCATACATCTCAAGCTCGTCACCATCCAGCGTGATTTTGGCAAATAGCGCATCCTTGTCAAACGTATAATCGCTAATCAGGATCTTCTTTTCTTCCGCCATCAACTTTGGGACACTACGCCGTTGTTGATAATAGCGGCTTAATAAAAAGAACATCTGGGTTTGAAAGGCGTAACGTGCCCGATCTTCATAGAATTTTGACAAAAAAGGATTTTCTTCAAATATCTCTAGCAGGGTATTGGCCTCAAGGGGAATTTGTAACAACCTGGCCAGGCTTGTTTTTCCAACTCCGATCACCCCTTCAATCGCAACGTACATTAACCCTCCATCGCTGTGAACTTAGCTTGACTTTCCGAAAAATCCATCTAAACTAAAATATATCATATTTACTTATTAAGAAAAGAGAGGGAACAATGCCAAGTTTAAATCGCGTACAAATTATTGGAAGATTAGGAAAAGATCCGCTTGAAAAAACAACTAAGAAAGGCACAAAACTTGCTGTTTTCACAGTTGCAGTTGATCGGCAGTGGAGAGGCAGCGATGGGGCTGTTCATAAAGAGACCGATTGGTTCAATGTGGAGGCGTGGGGGCGTTTAGGGGAGGTTTGCCTTGAGTATCTTAAGAAAGGGCGGTTGGTTTTCCTTGAGGGGCGCTTACGCACGGATCGCTATGAAAAAGGCGGAGAAGTTAAATATTTTACAAAGGTAATTGCGCGTCAGATGCAGATGCTTGATTATCAATCTAAGGATAAAAAAGAGCCAGCTAATATAGAGCTCGAAGAGAAAAATATTGAAGAAGAATAAAACCAATTGATCGTTAAAACAGCTCGTTTATATAGCGAGCTGTTAACAGTTTAAAAAAAGCATATTGGGCTAAGACAATTCTTCCAGCTGTCTAACTAAACCCTCCACTACATCAAAGCCGCCCTGCCAGAAAGATTCCTTGCGGATATCAATTCCTGATTCTGAAAGGACATCCATGGGTGCCCTTGATCCGCCTGTGGATAAGATGTTGATATATCTGGGTTTGAAGGACTCGCCCTCTTCTTTGTATTGCTTATAAAGCGAAAGTACCAGAAGTTTCCCAAACGCATACGCATAAACATAGAATGGGACATGGTAAATATGCGGAATAGACACCCACTCCCACTTAAATTCTTCTCCGATATCCAAAGCATTTCCGAATTGAGTGTGTAGATTATCAAAATATGCTTCAGAAAGTTCGTTTACAGAAGCACCTTCGCCGGTCATCTTGTGTGCAGTTTTTTCAAATACTGCGAAGAAAGCTTGGCGCATGATGGTCGCGTATGAGTCGTCTACTTGCTTGAAAAGTAAATCACGCCTAACCCCTGCGTCTTTTTCCTTTTCTAATAATCGGTCAACCAGCATCATTTCTCCAAAGGTTGAAGCTGTTTCGGCTAAGGGTAAGCACGCGTGTTGAGTAAAAATACTGTGCTCGCTGGCCAGTAATGAGTGGATCGCATGTCCAAGCTCGTGTGCTAAAGTTGCCACATCATCCGAACGGCCTTGATAATTAACCAGTACCCACGGAGTTAATTCAGGGGTGATGGTAGCGCAAAATGCGCCGGATCGTTTGCCCTTACGCACCTGGCTATCCATGTGGTTTTCATTCATAATTTGCAGGGCCATCTGGGCGAAACGTGGGTCAAATTGTTTAAAGGAATCCAAGACAATCTCAATTGCCGTCTCAAACGGATACTCTTTATTGGACTGAGTAACGGGAGCGTAAACGTCATATCTGCGGAGCTTCTCCACGCCTAATAAACGGGCCTTCAGGGCAAAGAAACGCTGAAAAACGCTGGCGTTTTTCTGGCAGACATCAAGAAGGGTGTCTATAACAGCATCAGGGATGTCGTTGTGAAGGTTGCGCGCGGAAATGGGCGTCTTATAGCCGCGCAGGTTTATCAATTCGTTTCGCCAGTCCCGAACCCGGGTTTGATACATCTGCCCAAGAATAGGGCCGTCCTTGCTATATACTCGGTACAATTCCTGGTAAGCGCGTGCCCGCAGATCGGCATCAGGCATACGCACAAAAGTCATTAATTCACCGCGAGTAAGCTCTCTGTCTTCTCCGTCAACATTGAGATTATATGTATATCGGTTGGTGAAAGCGTCATACAAAGTGATGAGGGCATTACTACCAGTCACATCTTTAATGTTGACAATCTTTTCTTCGGGTTCCGTGAGTGTGTATGGTTCGAAATGCCGAATTTCTTCCAACCAATAAAGGTAGTCACCGGTACCTTTCATTAAATCCTCGGCGGTTTTTTTGTCTAGGGATTTCCACCAGATGCTGAAGAAAAGTACTCGGTTAGATACCTCTGCTGATAGTTGCTCAATTTTTGCTACCATTGCCTGGGCAGATTGGTTTTGTGTGTCCTCGGTGAACCAAAGTTCAGCAAAACCCCCGATGCGCTGAACCAGTTTTGTGATTTCTTCCAATTCCCGGATAATTTCTATAAATACTTCCGAAAGGAGGTTGTCTTTAAGGTCATCTCGGCGGGATTCAAATCTTGTGACCAATTCTTCCAGAGAGGAAAAAGCAAGTTCAAGTTCTTTTGAATCATTAGAGGAAAATAAGTCGTTCAGGCTCCATCGGGATTGTTCATGTAGGTTGCTGTCTTTTGTCATATATGTCCCTTTGCTATTTAAAAAAACATTTGTGTTTATTAATTATTATCTAAAGAACGAAATCTCATTATACTTTAGCTGAATATCAACACTTCTTTTGTTCTTATGGAGCATGTTCAAAGAAGGGCAGCAATTTATCATGTAAATTGCCATTTGATGCAATTATGTCATAGGGTGGACGCATGTAATTTGGGTCTCCGTGAATAGTTGTTACTACACCACCCGCCTCTTCGACAATTAGAGTTCCGGCGGCGATATCCCATGAACAGATATCAATTTCCCAATAGCCATCTAATCTCCCCGCGGCAACATATACCAGGTCAAGTGCCGCAGATCCTAACCTGCGAACAGTATGAACTTCGCGAACGATAGTTGCAAAATGGTCCAGATTGTTGTTTTTTTTATGGATGTCATACGGGAATCCAGTGACCAACATGGCATTTAGTAATTCCTTAGTGGTGCTGACGTGAATAGCTTTTCCGTTAAGCCATGATCCACTACCTTTTTCAGCATAAAAGCACTCATCCCGCAGTGGATCATATACACAGGCTAACCGCATGTGGTCATCTTCGGAGTAGGCAATCGACACCGAAAATATCGGCAGCCCCTTTGCGTAGTTAGATGTACCGTCGAGAGGATCAATGAACCAGCGATTCTTCTTATTTCCGCCAAGATTTCCACTCTCTTCAGCAATGATCGAATGATCTGGGAAAACCTTTCTGATCCTTTGGACGATAAAATCTTCTGCTTCGCCATCGATTTCTGTGACCACGTCAATAGGGCCTTTAAACTTAATACTGTGTTCTTTACCGTACCCAGTGCGCAGGATTTCCCCCGCGCCTTTTGCGAGGTTGATGATGAATTCTTGAGTGGGTTCCATTTTATAAATTTGGCTCCTTAATTTCTTACTTCTTATTTTTCATTTCATCCGCAAGTTCTTCAAAGAACCCATTTAGGTATATTTGGCGGTGCTCCGCGATCTTCTTTGCGGTTTCTGTAAGAAGAGCCCCGCTTATTTTTTTAAGTTTGAACACATATTCATGATACGCGCTGTGAGGCTCCCCCGCCTCTTTTTTCCCGGATTTCATAAATTCTTTTGAAGGATCAGCAAAAGCGGGCTGTTTTACCTGAAAAGCATATGCTAACACGCGTGTGACACCAATTGCGCCAATTACATCCAATTTATCTGCATCAAACAGAACTTTTGCCTCAATGGTTTGCGGTTGTTGGTCTTCTCGGAAGCGATGTGCACGAATGCAGTGCTGGACAGCGTAAATTTTGCTTGGTGCCCAATCTTCCTTAAGAAGAATAATTTCAGCAAATTCTGCAGAACGCAGATGATGGTCGTTGCGATTTCCCTCACCGGGGTGGCTGCCTCTTGCATCGTGAAGAAGCGCGGCGGCCAGCAGAATTTTCATGTCGGCTCCTTCAAGAGGCCCAATTTTCTCGCAAAGCCGATACACTCGTTCAATATGATCAAACCCATGCACAGCATCATAACTTGGATACCATGCGCGCGCTTTTTCTAAAGTCAACATAAGCTTCTCAAAGCGTATTTTTTTCCTTTCTTAATGATTGTTACAACCAGATTGGTGCCAAAACGATAAGGTATCTGCCTGTAATCATTAACAGACAAGATGATCAGATCCGCTTGTTTCCCCGGTTCAATAGAGCCAATATTTTCGTGCTGCCCAATGGCAGCCGCAGCATTGATCGTTGATGCGGCAATCGATTGTGCTGGCGTTAATCCCATAAAACGGCATGCTAAAGACATTGTAAACTGCATATTACCGCACCAGGCAGTTCCTGGATTTAGATCAGATGCAAGCGCGAAAACGCATCCTGCCTCGATCATCGCTTTTGCTGGTGAATACTCACTTTCAGCTAATCCGAAAGGAGTGCAGGGAAGCGATACAGCGATAGTGTTGCTCGCTGCTAACGCATTAATGTCTTTTGTTGATGTTTTTACCAGATGATCTGCAGAAACCGCATCTAATGTTGCGGCTAGTGCTGCGCCGCCTAAATTCTCAAATTCATCAGCGTGGATCTTCAAAGGGAAACCTAACTGCTTGGCGGCTTCCAGAATTCGGCGTGTTTGTGAAAGATTGAAAGCGCCTTTTTCACAGAAGACATCCACAAAAGGGAGGGGGCGCTCGTGAGTGTTTTTTGCCCACCAATTCTTCAAGGTGGGGAGCATTTCATCACACACTAAGTTCACGTAAATGTCTGGGCGGTTTTTGTATTCATTTGGAACAGCATGCGCGCCCAGAAAGGTTGGAAAAATTTCTAAAGGGCCTTTTTTGTTGAGGTTCAAAAGCACTTCTATCTGTTTAAGTTCTGTAGATATTTCTAATCCATAGCCACTCTTTGCCTCTGCAGTGGTTGTCCCTTGATAGAACATATCTAATGCATGCTGTTCAGATTGTGCAAACAGAGAACTATAGCTGGCTGACCGTGTCGCATTTACTGTTGATTGGATCCCCCCACCAGCAGCCATGATATCCATGTAGCTCTTTCCCTCCAACCGCATTTCGAACTCAGACGCTCTATCTCCTGCCCACACCAGGTGAGTATGAGGATCGATCAGCCCTGGCATGACCACACAATTATTAGCGCTTAGTTGTTTTTCTCCGGGATATTTCTCAACCATTTCATGGGTCTCGCCAACATCAGCGATCTTTTCATCACGGACGAGGACAGACCCATTGGGAATAATGCCTAATTGGCCTAGTTGGCTGCCAGATTGTGGTTTGCCGGCAAGCGTGAGCAATTGAGATGCCGAGTGAATGAGCATTTGGTTTTTCGTTATAATAATCCCATCTATTATACTGGAGACCGAGGTCGATCTTGTTTGAATTATTTTAAAGAAAAGTTAATGGGAGTTTTCGATGCATATTTCTCGGCATGAAAAGTGGTTGGTTATTATTGTTTTTGGATTATTGTGGGTTGCCTTTGCGTTATTGGCTGGCGGACCAATATTCTCGGATGAGATGATGTATATTGATCTGGGACTAAGAAATATTGCGGAGCCTAGTTATGGTAATCGATATTTTCATATATACCTTCAAAAATTATTTATCTCAATTTTCCCAACGCCATTAGCCGGGATACGCGTTTTTTGGGGGTTCCTCATTTCCCTTACAACAGCTCTTGTGTATCTCAACGCGAGAGAATTAACCCGTAAAAGTACAGTTTTGCACGGCTTGCTTGCAGTTGCGTTCTTTTTTTCATTTCCGTTACTGCGAGAATACTCTGGGGAACCTGCTGTTGATATCACAGCAATGGCAATGATTATCTTATATCTAACAATCTATTTATGGGGAGTAAAGAATCCAGAAAAACAAAAACAAGCTCTTTTTATATTAGGGGCATTGGCATTTCTATGCTTAAAGACAAAAGAGACAACCATTTTTATCAACGTGTTGTTGTTTGGGTATTTTAAGGAGAGAATTAAGGCAAAGCCGACCTTGAAAGACTTGGTAAATATGATACGCCCATTCTTGTATGGAATAGCGGCAGGAATCGGGATATTCATAGTTCTCGATACGATTTTTCTGGGCAAACCTTTCTTTGCGATTTCGCCATCAACGTTCAATGCAATTTTTACTCACTATGATTTTGGACAAGTATTTTTCAATGGGCCTTCAAGCTGGTATACGGTCTATTTACTTGATGAACTTTTTCTCCCCTTTCTTTTTTTTCTGTTAAGTGGGATGAAACTACAAAGAACTGCTGAGGACAATATCCGAATTATTTGGATTTACCCCTTGTTGTTTATCGCCTTTCTCAGCTGGAATATGTTTAAGATTCCGTGGGGATTCATTGAGCGCTTCTATTTTCCTGCACTCCCCGTGATTGCTATTCTTGCACCTCAGGTTCTTCGTTTTAAATGGCCTCAAAAAAAGCGCGATTGGATCTGGTTTATTGGCTCAGTTGTTTTGTCAGCAGTATTTATCCTAATTATGCGCTCATTTTGGTTGGAAATAGCAAGAAAATACTCTTTTGAATATACGCGTCTTCTGGATGCGGTCTATTACCCAATCCTCATATCAATCTTGCTTGCTGCATTAATTTGGGAAAAACGGACGGGGTGGAAGCATACGATTGTGCAGCTATTTTGCATTGGAGCATTATTGTTTTCACCATTGTTAATGAACTATAAATATTTTGTAACCTTCCCAAAGATTAAAGAACATTACGAAACAGTATTTTACCCGTTTGAGATCTTTAAAAACAAGCTGGAGATTGCGGGAGATGATTGGCTGTATGTGTCGGCTGATTTGAAAACAAGCCAGGACATGCTTAGCAAAGACCCCAACGATATTACTGGTATGTATAATTTCTTTTTCGATGCCCGCATCAGCAGGGAAAACGTGTTTTTGGGTTATGGTCAAAAAGAATTAGGCGCTGACCTTATGAATCGGGATTTTACTTATGCTCTGCTGTCTGAAGATGATGTTCGTCAACTGAAAGACAACGAATTATGGGGTTCTGTAAACGAGAAAATTGATACTGTTTATTCTGATAAAAGCAAAACGGTTTATCTGTTAATATTTTAAGACCCCATTAACCTATTTAAAAAATTATTTTGTCTGGACGGGCGCTGTGTGGTAGTGTGAAAATGTGGTGCTGGAAAGTTTATCAATAAGATCGGCGCGTGCTTCACGCCAAACTTCTAACAACGGACAGGAATCAAGAAAAGGGCACGAGCTTGAACTCTTTGTGCACTCATTTAGGAAAATAGGTCCGTCTATGGCTTCGACCACGTCCAAGATGGAGATCTCATGGGTTGGTTTTGCTAAGGAAACTCCTCCTCGGGCTCCTCGAGATGTGTGAATCAACCCGGCAATGGAAAGCTGAGAGATGATTTTTGCTAAAAACGATGGGGGAATTTTTTGATCTTCGGCAATCAGGCTGGTGGTCGCAATCTCGTTTTCCTCTAAGCGCGAAAGAAAAATTATTGCTCGCAGGGCATAGTCAGCTTGGCGTGTGATTTGCATGATCCCTCATTCTCATTGGATAAATTGGCTAAAAATAGTCCAGAATTAAGTGTATACAAAAAAACCGCATCTGGCAAGTGACTGAACAGATTTTATCCATAATGTATAATCACCGCATGGCAGGATATAAATTCTTTATTCCAATAAAAGTGCGCTATAGTGATCTTGATGCACAGTGGCATGTAAACCACACCCGTTTCCTTACATATATAGAGCAAGCACGCCTTGAATATTTACAGCACCTGGGACTGTTCGATGGGAAATCTTTTTTAGATCTTAGGGTGATCATAGCAGATATACATGTATCATATATTAAACCGATAGTACTTGGGCAAAACGTGCGCGTTGGCACACGCACTGCAAAAATTGGAAACAAGAGTATTATGTTCGAATATATTCTCGAAGATGAGGATAGCGGAAAAATGTTGGCAAAAGGGGAG
>CAZILY010000039.1:0-11269 GCA_964540175.1 uncultured Pelolinea sp.
TCTTCCCATGCGTATAATGGATTTCCCCAAAGCTGTCCGTCAGACGAAAAATAATCTGGAGGAACTCCTGCTACTACATAAGGAATTAATTTGTCGTCTAACCGGAAAAGGTTTGGATGGCTCCAAACATCAGCACTATCGTATCCCATAAAAATTGGAATATCACCTATGATGCGAATGCCTTTTTTAAGAGCGTATTTGTGTAATAATCTCCATTGAGTAAAAAAGACAAATTGGATAAACTTCTGATAGTTGATGTCATGATAGTGCTTTTCGTGAAATTCAGATAGGGTTTTCTTATCTCGAAACCTAAATTCTTTTGGCCAATGTCTCCAACTTGATTGCTTGAATTTTTCTCGTATTGCCATGAACAGTGAAGAATCATCAAGCCATTTCGAATTGTCAGTTTTAAAGCGGGCAAATTGTTTATGGAGATTATTAGATGTGTTTTGGTTGGCGAATTCCTCAAATGCGATCTTTAGTATTCTGTTTTTCCATCCCCCTACTAATTTAAAATCGACAGATTTGTTTGGAAAGTTGGTATACCGTGCTATATGTTTGGGGGTTAGGAGACCGTTGTCTATAAAAAATTGTAGATCAATAAATAAAGGATTGCCTGCGAAAGCTGATAAACCTTGATATGGAGAATTTCCTTCACCGGGAGGATGATAAGGGAGGATTTGCCAGAGGCCAGTTCCAGTTTCATTGAGGAAATCGATCCAATCGTACGCACATTTTCCCAGGTCACCAACTCCATAGCTGTTGGGAAGGCTGCTGATATGTAAAAGGATACCTGCCGATCTTAAAAATTCCATATCTGATTGGCTTATTTATTTACTCAACAACTCGTTATAAATAACCGCATATTTTCTTGCTGACCTGCCCCACGAGAAATCCGTTTTCATACCGTTCATTTGAATTGTTTCCCATTGATCTTTATTCTGGTACGTATTCAAGGCGGCTTCTATACAGGTGATGAAATCGGAAGTTGTTGGGTTATCGAACAGAAACCCCGTTCGCTTTGTTTCTGGTTTTGTGATGATCGAATCTTTTAATCCGCCTACTGCATGAGCAATAGGGACACATCCGTACCGCATAGCAATCATTTGAGATAGGCCGCATGGCTCATATAATGATGGCATAAGAATCATATCGCCCGAAGAATACAACTTTCTAGCGAGCGCAGCATTATACTCGATAAAAGCCCGTATTTTACTCGGTTGTTCACGTTCAAGTGCCTGGAAGGCATGTTCATACCCGTGATGCCCAGAGCCTAAGATAATAGCGTTCCAATTAAAGTGAGTAATGTTGGTTAGGGCATCTAATAATAGGTCAATTCCCTTTTGGTTCTCTAATCGTGAAATAACGATGAGTAATGGGCGGTCAGTGCTGGTATTCAATCCCAGATCATTAAGCAGGGCAAATTTATTCTTACTCCTCTGTCGAATCGAATTGAGAGAATAATTTTGAAAAATAAGGTTGTCAGCTGATGGATCCCATTGTTTTGTATCAATGCCGTTAATGATGCCAGTTAGTTTTTCCGCATTTTTTATGAAATAGTTTTCTAACCCGTATGCAAAATAATGAGTTTTTAATTCTTCAGCATATGTGGGAGATACTGCGACAATTTTATCGGCTGATGCAATTCCCATTGGTAATGGAAGATGCTCGGCCCACTCTGGAATGGAATCTGTTGAGATGGGATTTATCATGAAATCCTGAAGTGTTTTTTCACTCCCATACCCCATAAAGGGCATATTATGTATGGCTAAAACAGTTCGAATTGTTTTCCCGCCATCATTCACGATTTGCAGATGGTTTATTTGGTGGATCATTAAAGCAGAATGCCAATCATTGGCGTGCAAAATGTCAGGCTGCCAATCTAAATGAGAAAGCATTTTAATACATGCAATTGAAAAGAAAGCGAACTTAAAAGCATTTATGTTTTGGTTTGAATTATATACGTCTGTTGATGAGTACTTTGGATTGATTTGTCTGATAAAGTAGTAGGTTATACCATTGAAAAGTGTTGAATAAATCGTCCCTGTGACAGTTCCTGATCTTGAATTGAAAGATAATGAAAATTCTTCTGAAAGGGAAAACGTATCAATTGTTGATGGATCATGTAGGGGTAGAACGACTCGAATATCTATTTTGAGTCCATTATTAAGGGATAGAGCTGCCAAAGCGTTGGGTAAAGAACCTGCGTAATCTCCAAGTCCGCCAACCTTGTAGAAAGGTTCTGCTTCAGAAGATGCAAATAGAACCCGAATAGTCTTGGTTTTCAACTTATTCATTTTTAAGTTATCTTTTGATAATTTCGAGATAATCCTTGGTGATTTTTTTCTCCGCAGAAACGCCTAGATATTCAATGAGATTAATTATTAGATCGGATTTTTCCTCAGCATCAACCTGGCTCCATGTCCGCGCTTTAATTTCAAGAAAATACCCCAATTTAGGCTTGATCACCTCATCAATATTGATAAAGAACTCCTCTCCTTCATAGTTCACTAAATAACGCATGCGGTCTTTTTCGATCTCGATTTCACCGGTTGGTTTAAAATACTCCTTATAAAAGCGCAAACTTTGGCTTGCTGGCGCAAGATATCTACTTCTCGAAAGAAGGACATCTTTTTGAGGATAATGATGCTCACGGGAAGGGCCGATCAATGTGAGGCGAGATCGAACATGCGATACTGTTCCATCATTTTCAATGAAGTGGTCTTCTCTAAAGCGCAAATTACTCTGTTCTTCATCCGTGAAGTTAAAGTATGTATCATATTCATGGTAATGGCGTGTTCGAATTATTTCCAATTCTCCACTCTCAATTTTTTCGATGATTGGAATTGGATTTTTAATTGAGACTTTTGCTTGCACTTCAAAACTCTCTTCCTCGATTGTTCCGCCGATAGCAATCAATTTGGAAATTACTGATTTTTCACGTTTCAGAATGAACGCGTCAATTTTCTTTGCGTATTCTTGACTTTGTCTTATGAGATCTTTCTCATCCAACCCGGGAATGATCATGTTATTCATTAACCATTTCCCATTTACCATCACATCTTTTACATCGGTTGATTTTGCAGCATAAACAATTTGTGAATAAACACCATTCTTGTTATGTCTAAAACGTGGGCTATTGTGCAGGGTTGAGAGGTCGATTGTAATCAGGTCCGCACGTTTTCCTTTTTCAATAGACCCGGTGATGTCCCCGATATGCAGAGCTTCAGCGCCCATGCGAGTAGCCATCTCAAGCGTTTTGTTTGCAGGAATAGCTGTAGGGTCACCACTTGTCCCTTTTGCAAGGAATGTTGCCAGGCGAATTTCTTCAAAGAAATCCAGGTCATTGTTTGAAGCGGTTCCATCTGTCCCGATACCTACATTCAATCCGATCTCCAGCATACGCTTGATAGGCGCAAAGCCAGATGCAAGTTTTAGGTTGGAGGAAGGGTTGTGGGCAACACCAACACCTGCATGTTCTAAAGTGCGCATTTCACCTTCATCAATATGGACGCAGTGGGCTGCGATAGTTTTTGCCTTAAATACTCCCTGTTTTTTAACATAAGGAACTACAGGCATTCCTTCCAATTTGCGCATGTTTTCAACTTCTTCAGCGGTCTCAGAGATATGAATATGAAGAGGAATGTTATTTTCAACCGCCAGATTTGTACACGCTTCTAAAATCTCAGGTGGGCAGGTATATGCAGCATGTGGTGCAACGGCTGGTATGATCAGTGGATGATTCTTGTATCGTTCGATCAGGCCACGAGTAAGCTCGATTGATTCCTCATAGGATTGTGCGTCTGGTGTAGGGAATTTTAAAACAGTTTGGGAGCAAATTGCGCGCAAACCGATTTCTGCTGTGGTTTTTGCAACTACTTCTTCGAAATAATACATGTCATTAAAGCAGGTAACACCGGTTCGAATGAATTCTGCGCATCCAATCTTTGTGCCTAGCTCTACGAAATCTTTTGAAACATACTCTCTTTCTACAGGCATAATATACCCAAGTAACCAGACTTCTAATCGGAGGTCATCAGCTAACCCTCGAAGAAGTGTCATAGGGACATGTGTATGAGTATTAACTAACCCGGGCATCAGCACTTTACCACCACAATCGAATGTGGTTTCAGCAGTATATTTTTTTTCTATTTTTTCCTTCAACCCAACGTCTATGATCGTGTCACCTTTGATTGCTACTGCACCCGGATCATACTGGTTGAGTAATTTGTCCATTGTTAATACGATTGCATTTGTTAGAATAAGATCAGTTTTTTTACTCATTATTCACCTTTTTCTGAATTATTATTTCCCGAATAGAATTTAATAAATTGTTTTCAATCCACGTATCTACTAATACGGTATGTCCACCAAACCGGAGTTCTCTTTTGTTGACATTATGGCCATAAATTATTGTTAATTGATAATCTGATTTATGACTTGAGCATTCTTTTAAATATATTGCCATCGTTGGTCGTTTTGAATTATTGTACAACGAATAATCGGGTTTGTTTTCTTGCTTGTCTATGCTTGAAATCCCCCTGATTTCCTTAAAGATGCCTTTCTTATTCAGGTTGGATATCAAATCTGTATTTTTGGTATCATGGAAAACAATAACGTGAATTTTTTCTTTTTCAATCAGACGCGAAACTACACCATATAAGGTTTCCTGATCGAACCCATAAACATATTCACTAACTTTTTCAAGAATTATTTTCTCGATTGGAGCGATTAAACTTCTTACTTGGGATTTATTGGATGCTTTTGCTGTAACCCTGATGTCAACCTGGCCGGGTTTTGCGGTTATTCCAACTGAAGGGTTTTTTAATCTTTCACAATCACCAATTAATTCATCTAAGCGCGACTCACCAATCCCTGCGGTATGAATGATTCGGGAAATTGTGGTACTTTTTAAATCATAGGTTTTCTTTAGGAGACGAATTATTTTATTGTTGAGTAGAAATTCCATTTCTGCCGGAACCCCCGGGAGACTGATTATTGTGATGTTTTTCTCGGAAATGTAAAATGCTGGAGCTGTACCCACAGGGTTCTCAATAGGGATAGCGTCCTGTGGGATAAATGCTTGCTTCTTGTTATTTTCCGTAGGGATACGGTTAAAGGCTCTAAATCTGGATTGGATTTGTTCCCAAAGATGTTCGTGAAAGATCAACTTTTTGCCAAACACATCTGCAACGGCCTGTCTAGTAGGGTCATCAACCGTAGGCCCCAATCCACCAGTTGTAATCACAATATCTGCACGTTTGCTGGATTGTTTAATTTGATCGGTGATCCTTGATTGATTATCACCAACCATTGACGTATGATATATGTCGATACCTATATTATTTAATGCTTTTGCAATGAATGCGGTATTTGTATCTGAAATTTCCCCGAGAAGAAGCTCGGTTCCAATCGCAATGATTTCGGCATTAGGCATATAACCTTCTATTAGATGTAATAATTTTATAGATGAGTTAGTTTAACAGGGATTAATTCTTTGTCAAATCATGTATCTTTGATGATGTGATAAATTTAAGAAGCATTTATTTTAAAGAAGGAACCTTATGGAAAAATTTCGTTTGGCAAATAAAGAGTTAGGGGATTGGGGAGAACAGATTGCAGTTGATTATTTAATTAGTAAAAATGTTAAAGTTATTGGCCGGAATATACGAACAGGTTATGGTGAGATTGATATTCTAGGGCAGGAAGACGGTATTATTATTTTCTTTGAAGTTAAGACAAGACGTACAGAAGAATTTGGCAACCCAGAAGACGCGGTGAATTACAAAAAAAGAGAACATATGAGAAATTCAGCTCTTGATTTTATGCAATCTAATCCAGATTTGGAAATGGATTGGCGAATAGATGTGATCGCGATATTTGTCGGTGGAAAAGATAAATTTCAAATACGATGGGTTAAAAATGCGATCACCGATTGAAAAACCTTTAATTATTATTGTTGGTCCTACAGCAGTAGGCAAAACAGAAGTATCGATCAGCTTGGCTGAAGACATTAATGGGGAAATCATTTCGGCAGATTCGCGATTGTTTTATCGTGGGATGAATATTGGTACCGCAAAGCCATCCTCCGATGATCAAAGACGCGTTAAGCATTTTCTTATTGACGTTGCAGATATCGATGAAACTTGGAGCTTGGCTGTTTTCCAGAAAGCAGTATATCGAATTGCTGATGAGATTCGAGCAAGGGGGAAGGTTCCTTTTATGGTGGGAGGAACAGGCCAATATGTGAGAGCCATCATTGAAGGATGGCTGATTCCATCCCAAGAACCAGATTTAAAGTTGCGTGAAAAACTTCAATTATGGGGTTATGCAATAGGTTCTGAAAAACTACATGAAAAATTACAGATACTCGATCCAGTTGCTGCGGAGAATATCGATCCGCGAAATATGCGGCGGATAATTCGAGCCTGTGAGGTGATCTTATTTACTGGTAGATTATTCTCGGCCCAGAGAGGCCGTAAACCAATTGACTTTCAGTATAAGCTCATCGGATTGATGAGAGACAGAAAGGAACTGTACCAGAGAATTGATGAAAGAATTGAGAACATGTTCAGCGCTGGATTAATAAAAGAGGTAGAGATGATTCTTAATCGTGGTTTTGATGGTAATTTGCCTTCGTTGTCTGCGATAGGGTACAAAGAAGTAATTGCATTATTACATGGCGAAATTGATCGAGAGGAAGCAATCCGTTTGATAAAACGACGAACTCGTCAATATGTGAGGAGGCAAGCAAATTGGTTCAAGGAAAGTGATCCGAAGATAAAATGGTTTAGGATGAGCACAGGTGTTGGTGAAGACGTCAAATCTTTCATTCTTTCACCAGATGGATGGCAATATGAATAAAAATAAACAAACTATACAAAAGCCATGGTTAGAAAAATATGATAGCCATGTGCCAAGGAAAATTGAATATCCGCAAAGTACAATCAACACGCTTTTGCTTAACGCACAAAAAAAATTCCCTGAGCGTATATTTATCCGTTATAAATCAGAAGAATACACTTATCAGTTCATCGCTCAAAAGATCAATACTTTGGCTAATAATTTACGATATCTCGGTGTATCAAAAGGTGACCGAGTGGCTATAATATTGCCGAATATTCCGCAATTCATTATCGCTTATTACGCAGTGTTAGCTGTAGGTGGAATTGTTGTTGCGATGAATTATAGATACACTCATACTGAATTGGAATTTCTTTTTAATCAATCTGGTGTTGATTGTGTATTCTGTTTAGACTCACACTTGGATATTATTAATTCAATCAACCAAAAACATGAAATCCGTGCAGTCATTTTTACCGAAATTAGTGATTATGAATATTTAACCAGAAAAACAGTTAATCAAAACAATGAGAACCTATTTAAGAAGGAATTTCATTTTTTAGAACTTATCTCAAAAATTATTAATTACAATCCAATAGAAAATGAAATTATTTATCCAGACGACCCCGCTATTTTTCAGTTTAGTGGAGGAACAACAGGAGAACCGAAAGCAGCAGTAGGTTTACATCGAAATGTTGTCGCTAATGCAATTCAGTTTTTTAAATGGTGCGATCTAAAAGAAGAAAATGAAGAAGTGATCTTGGCTGCTATTCCCTTGTACCACGTGTATGGAATGGTGCTGGGTATGAATATGGGTGTTGCTGTTGGAGCAAAAATAGTTCTTATTTCAGATCCAACAGATGTGGATTATATTCTTGAACAAATTGAAGAGAATAAGGTGACGTTTTATCCTGGAGTACCCACAATGTATTACGCGATCAATAATAATAAAAATGCAAGGGAGGGAAAGCGAAAATTAGATTCAATTAAAGCGTGCATCTCTGGTTCTTTTACGCTTCATCCACAGATCAAAAAGGAATTTGAGCAATTAACAGGTGGAAAACTAATTGAAGGATATGGTTTATCCGAAGCGCCAACAGCGACTCACTGTAATCCGCTTTATGGAAAAAACAAAACCGGTTCTATTGGAATGCCGCTCCCTGACGTAGAAGCACGAATAGTAGATTTAGAGGATGGCGAAAAAATCTTATCCTCAGGAGAAGTTGGAGAATTAGTTGTAAAAGGGCCACAGGTTATGGCGGGATACTATCGGCTTCCTAAAGAAACCTCATTAGCAATTCGCGACGGTTGGCTTTTTACAGGGGATATTGCAAGAATGGATGAAGATGGGTATTTCTTTCTGGTTGACAGAAAAAAGTCTTTAATAAAGGTGAATGGTTTACAAGTTTGGCCAAACGAGATTGAGAAAGTGATCAGTTCTCATCCGAAAATCAAGGAGTGTGGAATTGGCGGAATTCCAGACAAAAAACATGGGGAGCGGGTTGTTTGCTGGATTGTACCTGAGAAAGAAAATAAAATAAGCAAGCAAGAGATAATTGATTGGTGTAAACCTGAGCTGGTTGGATATAAAATACCTTCGGAGATAATTGTTGTAGAACAAATTCCCAGGACGGGAGTTGGAAAAATCTTGCGGCGGAAATTGATCGCAGATTATAAGGGAAAAAAAGAGGTCTGATTGTTTAATCAGACCTCTTTGATAGATCACGCAGCTATCGTAGGCACGCCACTATTTTTTTCAACTGGTGGAAATATCTTCTCAAAATCCTTTTTTGAAAGAGTTTCTACTTCTAATAACTTGTTTGCCACTTCGTCCAGCTTTTTTCGATATTTAATAAGAATTTTCTTTGATTGTTTATAGGCGTCATTAACAACTTTCATGACTTCATGGTCAATTTTTTCTGCAGTAGCTTCCGAATAATTTCTTTGCTCTCCAAATTCTTTGCCTAAAAAAATTAATTCGTCTTTTTTTCCGTACACCAGAGGACCTAGATCAGAGCTCATACCAAGTTGAGTGACCATTTTGCGTGCCAACTTTGTTACTCTTTCCAGATCATTAGCGGCACCAGAGGTGATATCGTTAAAAACAATCTCTTCAGACGCTCGCCCCCCCAAAAGACCAACAATTTCTGCGATCATTTTGTTCTTTGAGATTAAAACCTGGTCATTTTCGGGGATTGCAATTGTATAACCGGCTGCCATTCCTCTGGAGATGATCGAGATTTTTTGCACTCTATTGGCTTCTGCCATCGATGACATTACGATTGCGTGTCCAGCTTCATGATATGCGATAACGTGTTTTTCTTCTTCGCTGATTAACCTGCTTTTACGCTCTGGCCCTGCGATTACTCGCTCGATAGATTCCTCAAAATCATGCTGACTGATCTGTTTTTTATTTTGTCGAGCAGCCAGGATCGCACCTTCGTTGATGAGATTTTCAATATCCGCACCTACAAATCCCGGGGTCATTTTTGCCAAGACGCTCAAGTCAACATCCGGTGCAACAGGCTTGCCTTTGATATGCACTTTTAAAATTGCCTCTCTGCCGCGTATGTCAGGTCGGTCTAAAACAACACGCCTATCAAAGCGGCCTGGCCGCAAAAGGGCGGGGTCTAAGATATCAGGGCGGTTTGTGGCTGCTATGATTATGACGTTTGTGTCGGTTTCAAAACCATCCATCTCAACAAGCATCTGGTTGAGGGTTTGTTCACGTTCATCATGACTGCCACCTAATCCAGCGCCCCGTTGGCGTCCGACGGCATCGATTTCGTCGATAAAAATAATACATGGAGCATGTTTTTTTGCCTGCTCAAATAGATCACGAACTCGGCTGGCACCTACACCCACAAACATTTCGACAAATTCAGAGCCTGAAATAGAGAAGAAAGGTACACCTGCTTCTCCGGAAACAGCTTTAGCTAATAAGGTTTTTCCTCCACCAGGAGGGCCAACTAACAAAACTCCCTTTGGAATACGTGCGCCTAATGAAATGAATTTTTGGGGTTCTTTTAAGAACTCCACAATTTCTTGCAGCTCTTCTTTTGATTCATCTACTCCCGCAACATCAGCAAATGTTACTTTAGGTTGGTCACCCGAGAACATTCGCGCGCGTGATTTGCCGAAAGACATCGCTGCATTGTTGCCGCCCTGGGCCTGCCGAAAAATGAAAAAGAAAGCTGCCCCAACAATAATAAAGGGCAGAATATATCCCAGAAAGGACAGGATATTTAACCACGGGCTGGGCTGCTGAATTTCTATTAAAATAGAAGATGCATCAAGATCTTCTCCGGTAACTCCATAGGCAACTAATTGGTCAATCAGAGAAGTGCCGCTTTCCTTCGTTGAAATTCTCTGATCATCATTTACTAATGTGATAGTAAGGGTATCTTCGTCCTGAACAATTTTAGCAACATTGCCGTTTTTTATTTCTGTAGCAACTTCGTTAATTGTCATCAATTCTTGACCGCCATCTTGATTGATATTCATGAATACCATTGCAACGATAGCGATTAGTATGAGTAGGTATACGAAGTTGGTCTGATTACTCGATTTCACCAAAATCCTCCGATTAAATTAATATTAAAAAAATTATCGATTGAAATTATACCAATCAATGATTAAGTAATTATTAAAAGGGCTTAGATGGATCGTTTTTAAGGAATTTCTTATAAAAACATCGGATTTTGTAAGTTTTCAATGTTTTATGTTTGCACTCGCGTAACATAATTTCCGGTTCTAGTATCTACTTTGATGGTGTCGCCCTCTTCAACAAACCCCGGTGTGTTTACGATGGCACCTGTTTCTACTGTTACCCTTTTTGTTACTCCCGTGGCTGTATCACCTCTAACAGAAGAATTTGCTTTTGTTACTAACAGATCGACGGTTGTGGGTAATTCCACATCTAATGGCTCATTTTCAAAGAACGTAAGCTTTACTTCGGTACCCTCTTTAAGGAAAACAGTCTGCTTTCCAATCACATCTTTTGATATTGCGGGCTGTTCAAAGGTTTCCATATCCATAAAATAATATAGGTCTCCATCTGGATATAGGAATTGGACATTACGATATTCTAAGCGTACATCCTGAACGCGCTCACTTGAACTGAATGTTTTGTCGATTATTGAGCCTGTCCTCAAATTACGTGCTTTTATCCGAATTGTCGCGGCACCCCGCCCGGGTTTATGGTGCTGGTAATCTAGAACTTTGAATAAATCCTTATCTATGAGAAATGTGACGCCTTTGCGCAGTTCATTTGTATCAATCATGTAGAATCCTTTTCGCTTAAAAATGCCTTGATTATTATAGCTGACTAAAATATATTATTGCAAGTAAAAAATAAGCGGAGAATTTTCTCCGCTTATTGATTTATGCTTTAGCGAGTTGAGGACGGGACGTCCGAAACAGAAAT
>CAZILY010000040.1:0-11100 GCA_964540175.1 uncultured Pelolinea sp.
GATATTGCCCTGCGTACGGGAACTGCCATGGTCACGATCGGACTGATCGGGTTGGTGGTGTGGGTGATGAAGGGCAACTTCGTTGCTGAAGAAATGACATCAAACAGTGCTGAAGTGTTTGATGGAGCAGGTGGACCTAATACATCTGACCCGGCACTACCTGCATATGAGGGTGTTGCACCCGTTGAAGGGTTGACTAAATCTGCTGAAACGCACACTGATGCCCCCGCGGTTTCACAGTATGAGTTTCGGGAGTATCCGGTGGTTACGGGAGATACGATCTTTGATATTTCAGAAAGTTTTGGTTTAACACCTGAGGCAATCTTGTGGACAAATTATAATGTTCTGCGAGATAATCCTGCTGCGATTTATCCCGGCCAGATTCTAACGATTCCCCCTGTCGATGGGGTATTGTACACATGGAACACTGGGGATGGATTAAATGGTGTTTCAAACGGATTGAATGTGACACCAGATGTGATAATCGAATGGCCTGGAAATAATCTGTCGTACGAAACGATTGGCGATTATGCCAACCCAAATATTGAACCAGGGACGGTGATATTCGCGCCCGGGGGTTCAAAGGGTTTTGCGAATTTCGCTGCGTTTATTCTTACACGGGATGAACCGGCTGAATCGGGAATCTGGGGTGACGGTAAATGCGCACCTGTTTATTCAGGGCCAATCGGCACAGGTGTGTTCATCTGGCCGGCAGTTCAAACATATTTATCCGGCTACGACTTCTCACCGGAGATCAACCACTGGGGAATTGATGTGGCGGGAGATCTAAATGATCCATTATATGCGGTAGACAGCGGAGTGATCGTTTACGCGGGGTGGAATGATTGGGGATATGGTAATGTGATTGCAATTGACCACGGGAATGGGTTTCAGTCGCTGTATGCTCACCTTGAATCGTGGACCGTCGGTTGCGGCTCTTATGTTATTCAGGGTGATATCATTGGATATATGGGTAGTACTGGAAATTCCAGCGGACCGCATTTGCATTTTGAATTGATTGGCGAAAATTTTGGACGGCTTAACCCGCATCATTATCTTCCTTTCTAACAAACTTAAAACGGGTGGGCTAACCACCCGTTTTTTATAAAGATATAATGAGGATCAGGAGATAATGATGGAATTTAAACCAACTTCACGCCCTTCCCCGATTGCAGGCACCTGGTATACCAGTGAAGCGGCTGCACTCAGCCGCCAAATTGACTCTTTTATAAATGACGCAATGATCACAGAAGAGGATATCCACGGGAAAGTGACTGGACTTGTTGCCCCGCACGCAGGCTACCGTTTTTCAGGGAGAACAGCGGGTTACGCTTATAAAACTATCAAAGGTGAGAAAAGAGATCTGGTCGTTATTCTTTCTCCTTTTCACCAATATTTTTCAGGCGATCTGATTACAACTACCCATCAGGCATACAGTACACCTTTAGGTGAAGTGCCAGTGGACATGGATGCATTGGTTAAATTGGAGGAAGTGCTGAAAAAAAACAGTATTCCGATTCACCAGGTAAGTAATGACTCGGAGCATTCATTGGAAATCCAACTGCCATTTCTTCAACGGGCGTTATCCGCGAATTTTAAATTACTCCCTTTAATGATCCGCAGTCGTGACGTGCATATTCTCGAACAAACAGCTGAGGCGTTGTTCAATGTGGTTGAGGATCAAAACTTTGTAATTATCGCAAGCACCGATCTTTCGCATTTCTACCCGTTAGATATTGCAGAGGTAATGGATGTTGAAATGTTGAAACAAATTAAAGAGATGAATCCTGAAGGTGTCTTATCCGCCGAAAGAGAGGGAAGCGCTTCCGCGTGCGGCGCATCGGCTGTTGCGGTGATGCTTTGGTTAACGAAGAAAGTGGGCGCAAAGAAAGCCCATATCCTTAATTACAGCACATCTGCGGATTCAACTGACGACAAGACTTCTGTTGTGGGATATTGTTCAGCGGCTGTGGTCCTCTGAAAAGGAAATTCAGGAAGGAATAGCAGGGGATGACCCAATATGCGCAGGTTGCTGTCAATGTACCGGGAGTACACGATCAATTTGATTATATGGTCCCTTTAAACTGGCGGGAACGTTTAGAGCCGGGGTGTCTGGTTGAGGTGCCATTTGGTAAGCAGATGGTGCAGGGGATCGTAGTTTGCCTGAAGACACGCAGTAATTATCCAGAGATAAAAGAGATTGCTGGGGTACTTGATGAAGAACCGGTTGTCAATTCACACTATATTGAATTGGCAGAATCATTAGCGGAAATGTACTTTCAGCCAGCTTCTGCATATTTGTCCGCCATGCTGCCGCCGGGCATGGGACAGCGTGCTGATACTTTGTATGAAGCAGTTATTCAAGAAGATGTCGATCAGTCATCTTTGACTCCACTGCAGCGGCGGTTAATTGACATACTCATGCGGCGAGGTGCTCTGCGGGGACGGCAATTCGACAGCGCTTTCCGGCATGTCGATTGGCGTAAGTCAATACGATCGTTGGTCCGGAAGGGGTTGGTTATATCTCAATCAACCTTGCCAGCACCAAAAATGAAAATGAAGCAGCTCAATACCGTCAGGCTTCATCCAGGATTGGATATAGATGCAATAAAAACCATCGCAACAGGGCGAGAGGGCTCACCCGCATCTGAGCGGAAGCGGAAAATTCTGGAGTTGCTGGTTAGGGAGGGAAAATATGTTGACGTATCTTATATTTACGCATCAACAGGTGCATCCTCAGTTGATATTCGATATCTTGAAGCACGCGCATTAGTTGAAGTCAATTCTCGAGAAGCTGTCCGGGACCCTGTTAAAAAATTTTCACCAGAGGGAACAGCCAGACCGCAGTTGACAGAAGACCAACGATCTGCCTGGCAGACGATGAAAAAAACATTGACATCCTCAGAATCTTTACCAATAATTATCCGGGGGATTACTGGTTCCGGAAAAACGGAGCTATACCTGCGAGCAGTGGAACAGGCAGAAAAGGAAGGGAAACAAGCAGTTGTTCTGGTGCCAGAAATATCACTTACTCCGCAGACTATTCAACGGTTTTTAGACCGATTTCCTGGGAGGGTCGGAGTAATTCACTCTAAGTTATCACCCGGTGAGCGCTATGATACATGGCGGCGGGCGAGGAAGGGCGAATTTTCCGTGTTGATTGGGCCGCGCAGTGCTCTGCTCACGCCACTGCCGAAACCCGGTGTGATCATTTTGGATGAGTGCCACGATGATTCTTATTATCAAGGAGAGATGGGGCCTGTGTATCACAGCGCAGAAGCAGCCATCTTATTAGGTAAAATCACAGGCGCGGCAGTCATATTTGGGTCAGCCACACCAAATGTGGATTTATATTTTCGAGCTCAACATCATAAATGGACAGTGATCAATTTAGATAAACGGATCGCTACACAAAACAGAAACATTGAGGATCACTTAGAAGTTGCTTTTTTGCCACTTCCAAGTGTTGAAATTGTGGATATGCGGGAAGAACTGCAACAGGGGAACCGGTCTATTTTCAGCCGGGTATTGCAGGAAGCATTGCGAGAAGTTATTGATAAGCAGCAGCAGGCGATACTATATTTAAATCGACGGGGGAGTGCGACGATCATATTCTGCAGAGATTGCGGCTACACAGTCCAATGCCCACGGTGCGATTTTCCATTGACATATCATCAAGACACCCACCGCTTGATGTGCCATACCTGCGGTTACATACGAAACAAAATAAAAAAATGCCCCGAATGCGGCGGCACACGTATCCGCCAATATGGAATGGGCACAGAACGAGTAGAGCAGGCGCTCCTTGATCTAATTCCCTCAGCTCAGATTTTGCGTTGGGATGCGGACACGGCTGCTGGAAAACAATCTGAAGCGATTATTCTTTCCCATTTTAAACGACATAATGCAGATGTGCTTATTGGAACCCAGATGCTGGCGAAGGGGTTGGATCTTCCTCTGGTTACATTGGTGGGCGCGATTATGGCTGACGTGGGACTGAACTTTCCGGATTACCGAGCAGGAGAACGGGCATTTCAACTCTTGACGCAGGTTGCAGGTCGTGCAGGGAGGAGCCGATTAGGTGGACAAGTAATTCTGCAAACTTTTCAGCCGGAACATTATGCGATACAGCATGCGGCCAGGCATGATTTTCTGGGATTCTACCGAGCAGAGTTGGCACACAGGAGAGACTTACAGTACCCACCTTTTTCTCGCATTATTCGCTTTGAAACACGTGATCTTAACCATAAAAAGGCGGAAGCACGGGCGATGGATCTTGCTTCGCATTTATCAGAACTGATATTAAATAGCGCAGATAGAACTTTGCAGATGGTTGGTCCTGCACCGCCATATTTTGGGAGAAGAAGCGGATATTATCGTTGGCAGATCATTTTAAAAGGAAACAGACCTGAGCTGCTTGTAAAACAGTTAAAATTAGAGGGATGGCGAATTGATGTAGATCCACCAAGTCTATTATAAGAAAAAGCCCGCGATTGCGGGCTTGAACGTAAGCCAATCCTTTTCACTGCAATACATGCCAGGGGTTGACAAAACCACCATTTTGGCGCACTTCAAAGTGCAGGTGAGCTCCTGTTGAATTACCTGTTGACCCGCAGAAGCCGATTACTGTCCCTTGTGAAACACTTTGTCCACAAGCCACGTTGAACCCATTTAAGTGGGCATATAGAGTAAGATATCCGTTCTGGTGATCGATGGCAATCATGTTGCCATATCCACCGCTGATTGGGCCCGCGTAAATCACAACGCCGGAATCAGAAGCGAAGATGGAATCACCCTGGAAGCATTGGGCATCAATCGCTTGATGGCCGCTCCAGTAATCGTTTCCAGAAACTTGTCCGAAGTAGGGCGTTGGCCAGATAAATGAATACGTTCCAACGTAACCACCGCTGGGTGTGCATGATCCAGGTCCAGCAATTTGTGCAGTAACGCCGGCATCATTTCCAGCAGAAATTGGTACTACCCAGGGTGTGAGAGGACGATATCCATCGGGGATCATTAGAAGGGTACCTGGTTCGATAACCGGATTGGTTATGTCAAGATCATTGCCGGGATAGAGCAGGATATCTTCTACGGATGAATGGTATTTAGCAGCAACAACATCAAGCTTGTCGCCTTCTTTCCATTGGTAGAGGATGCCGTCCACCGGGGGGATTTTTAATTTCACACCAACAGAAATTAAGTGTGGATCATCATTGAGAGTATCTGAATTTGCCCACAAGACACTTTCTGGTTCTACCTCAAACTGCTTGGCTATGCCAAAGAGAGAATCCCCTATAGACACGGTATATTCAACCACGTTTTTTCGGGAACCAACTGGTAAAACTGTGTCTGGATTCGCGCTGCGTTCGATGGAGTCATATGAGTTTGAAGGCGCGAAATCTGGCAGGGATGAAACAACTGTACTGTCAACCAGTTGGCTTGGCATATTGATGAACCCTAAAAGTGACTGCCCGGAAAAATATTGATATAGGGAGAAACCCATTAATCCGACCATCAGGCCGGCGATGACCCATGTGGTAACAACTAACCAGGCAGGGTAAGAGTTTACTTTACTGCTCTTTTTTTCTTTCTTTTTGAAGAAAGCCATTTCATTTCTCTGCAGTTAATGCTTCCAGAAACTCGACATTATTTTTGGTCTTTTTCATCTTATTAATGATTGCATCTGTAGCAACCGCAGTATCCATCCCTGAACCTTGAGGAGGACTGCTGATCATCTGAAGATACATGCGGCGCATGAGCCAGACCTGTTTGAGAATGTCAGGGCTGATAAGAAGTTCTTCGCGCCTGGTGGATGATCGTTCGATATCGATAGCCGGGAAGATGCGCCGTTCCTGAAGGCGGCGGGAAAGGTGCATTTCCATGTTTCCGGTTCCTTTGAATTCTTCATAGACCACATCATCCAGGCGAGATCCTGTTTCAACTAATGCAGTGGCGATAATTGTCAATGATCCGCCATCTTCAATATTTCGTGCAGCACCGTAAAAACGCTTGGGTGGGTATAAAGCTGAGGGATCCATTCCACCGGAAAGTGTTCGCCCAGAGGGACTTACCACAAGGTTGTACGCACGGGCTAAGCGGGTGAGGCTGTCCATGAGAATAACCACATCATGGCCGATCTCTACGAGCCGCTTGGCGCGGTTAAGTGTTATTTCTGCTGTGCGCACATGCGCCTTAACAGGTTCGTCAAAGGTGGAAGCAATCACTTCTCCTTCAACAGAACGGTCCATGTCGGTTACTTCTTCGGGGCGTTCGCCAATGAGGCTAATCATCAGATGGATCTCGGGATAATTTTCAGAAATCGCATTAGCAATATCTTTAAGGATTGTGGTCTTTCCTGCTTTTGGAGGAGATACTATAATTGCGCGTTGACCTCGGCCAATGGGTGCAATCATGTTGATCAAGCGGTTTGATGGAACATTATTCTTTTTGGTCTCCAGATCAAGGAGCTGGGAAGGAAAGATGGGTGTGAGTTCTGTGAATTTGGCGCGGTGCTTAGATTCCTCGACAGGTGCTCCGTTGACAGATTCGACATGCACAAGGCCATAATGGCGTTCGGATTCCCGCGGGGGGCGAATTTTGCCAAAAACAAGATCGCCAGTCCTCAGATTCAATCGGCGCAGCTGTGCTTGCGAGACATAGATATCGTTTTTGCTCATTTGATAGTTCTCGCGTAGAAAGCCAATGCCTTCGGGCATAACTTCAAGGACGCCTCCCCCTTTTTCTACTTTACCCGCTCCATCCTCGCTGCTTTCTTCCACTGTCCGACTGGCAATGGAGACCATGAGATATTCTTTCTTACGTCTCATGGCATCTGGAACGCCAAGCTCCTCACCAATTTTCCGTAACTCGGTTAATGATTTTAATTCTAATTCTGCAAGTTTCATTTTTTATTAACCTATTTCCTGATTTAAATGTGAGATATACAAACGCCGCCTATGATTGAAATCTGTGATTAGAAAAACTTATATTTCATTCATTTGGGATTTTGAGGGCAAGTGATTATTACTGCTAATCTGCCCAATTTGAAACAGCTACTTTTTTGTTGCGTCGGCATTATAACACGGTTAAAAAACACCCGCAAGTGAGTAAATACCCTGTTTCTCATAAATATTCACGAAGTTCTTGACTTCTTGCCGGGTGGCGGAGTTTACGAAGTGCTTTGGCTTCTATCTGTCGAATCCGTTCCCTTGTCACGTTGAAGTAATTGCTGACTTCTTCAAGTGTGTGATCCTTCCCGTCAATCAATCCAAATCGTAATTCCAAAACTTGGCGCTCGCGATCAGAAAGTGCTCCTAATGCGCTTTGGACTTGATCTCGCAGCATTTCACGAGCAGCAGCGTCCATTGGTTCAATTGCGTCATCATCCTCGATAAAATCACCCAATTGACTACTGTCTTCATCACCAATAGGTCGTTCTAGTGAGATGGGTTCTTCAGCGGATTTAAGGACACTTTGTATTTTATCAGAGGCTTTATCCCAGCGTTCCTGAAGTTTTTGGTCGATACAGTCGCCATTTCTAATCGCGTCCTTTAATTGTGCGCGGTCTTCTGTGGAAAGCAAATCAAACTCAAGCGCCAGATCTTTGGGGGTAGGGTTGCGCCCAAGTTTTTGTACAAGGGAGCGTTGAATGCGAAGAAGTTTCGATATTGATTCAAATAAATGTACTGGAATGCGGATAGTACGTGCTTGCTCAGCAATATATCGGCTGATGGATTGGCGGATCCACCAAGTGGCGTACGTGCTGAATTTATAGCCGCGCGCAGGGTCAAATTTTGTGATTGCCCTCAAGAGTCCCAAATTACCCTCTTGTATTAGATCAAGAAAGCTAATACCCCGACCGATGTATTTTTTTGCTACACTAACAACCAGGCGTAGATTTGCCCGGATGAGTACATTTGTGGCTTCATTTGAAAGGGATTCGATATGTTCACATGCCTTCCAAAGCGCATCTGTGACTGGAAGATGTTTAACCATCGTGTTTTTGGTTGGTAATCTGCCTTTTTTCTGAAGAAATCCCAAAAGGTATGATGCGGTATCATCTGGCAGCAGGTAGCCTGCTAAAAAGAATGCGTATACTTCCTGGATAAGACCGTTGATCATTTCCGCGCGTACTTTGTCGGATATTCTTCTGTTTTCGTTCCAACAGGTTTCTAGATAGCTGCGCGTGTAGGACGGCTCGTCAATTTTCCATCGATCACGGAGAGCTTGCGCTTCTGCAAGGACTAAACAAAAATCGGGTAGGTCAGTAGCTTGATTATTTTGACAGAACAACTGTAAATTGCTAAATGTTTGGTGAAGATCCGCGAGAATCTGCGTAAATACAACATTCAGGTCAACTTGCTTGGAATCACCACTAGTTTCTCGGGTTTTGAGCCAATCAATCCGTGTATTTGCTTCATTACGTGTGGCAAGGCGGAATTCACTTTCAGCGCTTAGGAGATTGATTTGACCGATCTCTTTTAGATATAGCCGAACAGGGTCTTGAGACAATTCCGGAGAATAGGCAGCTTTTGAGAGGTTTTCCGGGAATTCTTCTGAAGTGGTCTGAATATCTTCTTTGTTTTTTTTTCCGCTCATTTTTTCGTCATCTGGAAAAGGTTTAATATTATTCTTGTTTGCACCAATGTCCTGAAAGGATTCGTTCACTTAGTGTGCCGTATCTTGCTGGTGATTCTTTAAGAGAAATTCAGAAAATAATTATTATTTCAAATCACGCACTCTTCTTATATGTAATTGATTATACATGAAGAGGGTTTTATTTGATATTTACCGGTTTTGAAAGTGCACGGTCTAGCAGACCCCGCATTTTGATTAAATCAAGCAGCCGTTTTTGGAGAACTACGTCCTGTTCCCCGACATTTTCTTCGTCTTGGCTGGATTGAAGAAACTGGAAATCTTTTATCTGCTGATTAATGGATAGCTGGCGCGTTTGCATTACCAACCGGGTTATCTCTTCAAGCTGACGGAGTTCGGAGTTTTTCTTTTCATCTGGGGTTGCTGGTGGATGAGAACGTTCAATTTCAGTAAAAATGGATTCATCTTCTATTCTTGAAGTGATGTAATCAACCGGGTCCAGATCATCCTGTGAGAGGGAGTCAAATATCAGCTTTGCGAAATGCTGGTTCTCTGTACTTGTAAAGTCGCTTACAGTAAGGTGGTTCAATCCGCTGCTGCGCAGAAATCGGTCGATTTTATATTTTGATTCTGGTAATTTAATGAGATAGGCAAGGATTTCCTGATCGACAAGATTGATTTTTTCATACTCATTGAAAAGAAATGATACAGTACTGGCAGGTTGGTTGTCTGTCTGCTGAATTTTCTTTCGGCTTCTGTGGGTTCTTTTTGCGGGAACAGCTAAATTAAGCAGTGCGCGTTCATCCACTTTAAGTACACGGGCGATCTGCTGGCGGTATGCATCCCGCTCAACAGGGCTTGATATATCCTTCACCAACGGAAGGATCTGGACAGCAATCGTACTTTTGACTTTCGGATCGTCTAAATCCTGGCCGGCTGTCAGAGAATCAAGAACGTGGTATATGATTGGTTTGGCAGTTTTTATGATTTGCTCCCAGTCGTTTGGATCACGGAGGACAAGTTCGTCTGGGTCAAGTTTATCTGGTAATGTGCTGACTCGGAGATCAGCTTGTAAGCGGCTCTCATGATGAATCAGACCGCGGGCATCAAAGACCGGGTCGGAGTTGTGGTCCAGTGCTTCCCGCGCTACTTCAAGTCCACGCAGGGTTGCTTTTTGCCCAGCCGTGTCCGGGTCGAGCGCCAAGACAAAATTACGAGTGAAGCGCTTTAGCATGCGCATTTGCACTTCTGTCAATGCTGTTCCCATTGGGGAGATGACATTCTGAAATCCCTCTTGATGGACAACAATTACATCAAAATATCCTTCAACAATGACCGCTTGGTTAGAACTGCGAATGGGTTTGCGCGCTTTGTCTAATCCGTACAATATGCTGCTCTTGTCAAAGAGGATAGACTGAGGGGAATTAATGAATTTTGGGACATCATCCGGATTGAGCACACGGCCGCCAAATCCTGCCATTTGACCGGACATATTTCGTATGGGAAACATGACGCGGTGGCGGAAACGGTCATATACTTTTCCATCCTGTTTCTCAGTTAATAAACCGGCCTCGATTATATCCTTAACAGGGTATCCTTTGCTCTTAAGGTAATTAAGTACGGCATCCCAGCTTTTTGGAGCATATCCAAGCTCCCAAACCTCTTCTGTTTTTGGATTGATACCACGTTTTTCACGCAAGTAGGCGCGTGCTTTCTTCCCGGTGTCGGTGCTCATTAATTGATGCCGATAGAAAATAACAGCTTCTTCAAGAAGCTTACGCAGATAATCTTCTCGCTCATTCCGTTCTATTTTTTGTGGTGTTAATGGTTCTAATTGGATACCAGCGCGGTTTGCAAGCATTTTTAATGCTTCACGGAAATCAACACCCTCTTTTTTCATCACGAATCGAAAAACATCCCCACCCTCATTGCATTCGCCGAAGCAGCGCCAGGTACCTGTTTCTGGAAAAACAACAAACGCGGGCGTGCGAGTATTGGCATGAAAAGGACAGAACCCGGTGTAATTCTTCCCGCTTCTGCGCAGTTTTACAGATTCGGAAATGATATCTACGATATCAAGTTGATTCTTAATCTCATCAATTGTATTCATTTAAGTAAACATCTTTAAGATGATTTTACTTTATTAGAAAAACTATATGATTGTAAAGGTGATTGATGATTTGTCAATCTAACAATGCCTTTAGCTCTTTCTGCAGACGGCTCAGGATCAGTGCTAGGGATTTTTCGTCTAGACCATCTGATTCAGCAGTTATGGTTGTGCTTCTATCGACCATACTGACCACAATATTGCAGCGTACCTCTTTACCGTTATATTTTCCTTGAGCGAGAACAAGGCGGGCTAATTCACGGGTTTTCCAGACTTTTAAACCAGCTTGCGGTACTGCCAGGATGGCTGCTTCATAGATTTCTTTGTCGGTTTTTTCACTAAATTGGAACTTCTCTTGAATAGATGCCATATTAATCCTTCTTTAGAATCCTTCCAGT
>CAZILY010000041.1:0-10918 GCA_964540175.1 uncultured Pelolinea sp.
TCTATAACAAGTTGAAGAAAGACATAGTAGAGAACCTAAGAGATTTATGCAAGTGAAAAGGGGTGGAGATCATAGAAGGGAAAGCAATGATGGACCATGTGCACTTGCTGGTATCGATTTCACCGAAATACAGTGTATCAAGTATCTTAGGATATCTGAAGGGGAAAAGTGCGCTGATGATATTTGATTGGTATGCGAACCTGAAATACAAATTTTGGAACAGGCACTTCTGGTCAAGAGGATATTATGTAAGTACGGTAGGGTTAAATGAAGCAACGATAGCGAAATATGTAAGAGGGCAAGAGGTCCACGACCAGATGATAGAGAAGATCAGCCTGAAAGAGTTAGGAGATCCCTTTATAGGGGTAGCTAAGTAATCGGTGCACCAGGCTTGAACGAAGAGAAAGCAGCACTTCTAGGTGCTGAAAGTAACAAGTCCTTACAGGGCTACGTCATGCCACCCGCATAGCGGGTGGCATGACTTTTTACCTTATTTCAGGCTCTATTAAACCATAGCTTCCATCTCTTCGTTTATATAAGACGTTGATCACGTTTGTATTGGCATTGAAGAAAATAAAGAAGTCTTCATGTCCAAGTAAATTCATTTGTTCAATTGCTTCTAACTCATCCATTGGAATAAGTCCGAATTTTTTTCGGCGAACTATCAATGGTTTTTCTTGCTCGTCTTTTTCTTCTTTTAGAAATACAGAGGCAGGGGTTGTATCGTTGCGGCTTCTATATTTTTTTCCTTTGTATCTCTCGATTTGTCGCTCAATTTTATCTAAGACCAGGTCTAGGGCAGTTTTTATATCAGACGACCTTTCCTCAGCTCGCAAAATAAATCCTCGGCCACGAAGGGTTATTTGTGCGACAAAACGATTTGCGGGTTTTCGCGCTGTTTTTACGAAGGCAAGGTCAATTCTTTTTTCGTCAATCTGTTTGAGGTAGCGATCCAGCCGAGATGTTTTTTTCTCAATATAGTTTTCAATATCTTGAGAAAGTTCCAGGTTTTTTACAAAAATATCAGTTTTTGAGCTCATGCGGTCTCCTTTTCATTTGATTGGATTTTTTGTTCGTGCTACAGTGAAACAGAAAACTTTCTGTGCGCCCGCCAATTTTAATGCTTTAGTACTTTCATTCAGAGTAGAGAAAGTAGTGGCAATGTCATCTACCAGAAGAATTGACTTATTATTACAAATAGAATTATCTGCGCAAAATGCATTTTTCACGTTTGTTATGCGTTCCTTGTAATTTAGTCCAACCTGTGATCTCGTCTCCATGCTGCGGATTAATGCAAGTTCTTCCATAGGGATGTTAAAATGTTGGGAGATTGGTTTTGCAATTAAAACAGATTGGTTATACCCTCTCTCGGTTTTTCTCTTTTTGCTTAGTGGTATTGGGACAATCATATCCACTGAAATCCCCCAATTTTTTATGAGTTGAACAATCGGCTTGGTTATGTATTCAATGATGCCGAAACCGCGATTGTATTTAATGTTTTGGACGACTTGTTTAAGAACACCCGTGTAGATACCCCATGATCTTGCTTGCTCAAACAAGGGATGCAATTTCAGACAATTACTACAATTTGAGCCAGTTATAATAATTCTTCCACAAACCGGACACACATTTTGATTGTGTGTGGTTTCAATTTTTATAAAGCATTCAGGGCATATTTCATACCCGATTTTTCCGCAATTACAGCAAAAAGGTGGGTAGACGAGGTCAATGATTCGCCAGTGGCTAAAAGGTAACTTGAAAAATGGTTTATCTGCAGTTATTTCTATTTGCATATCAATGTAATTTCAAACCCTATTTATACGTTCTGTAAAAAGTTTTGAATGAAATTACTAATTGCCGGCCCGAACAGTTTTACGATTATTAAGATAAAAAGAATGAAAATGATGATAAATAACAAGTATTCTGTGATTCCCTGGCCTTTGACATACTTTGGAAACCTCATTAATTCAATCTCCTCTTTTCCACAGTATATACCAAATGCAAATGGTTGTGCAACTATTTATCAAAAAGAACGTATTAATAATAAAATAGCATTAAATAATTGTTTTGTTTTCTAATTAATAATAGCTATAATCATAATAGAAAAAACAATAAATGGAGGATTTTAATGAATGACATACTTGAAAGAGTTATTGGGGAAGGTGATTTCATAAAAAATATTTTGGGCAAGTTGCCAGGATTTAAGGGTTATGTAGAACGGGAGGATCGCCGTAATGCAGATAAATTACTACGCGAGAGTATCGCAGAACGATTTGAAAGTCTGTGGCGGCGAATTTCTTCTTTACAAAAGGAAGCTATATCAAATGGCGAAATTGAGAAAATAGATGATCTTGAATCTTCAGCTATAAAACTCAGGCAATTCATTGACCGTGTAAAAACTGCTTCTTACGGGTACGCTGGATTTTTTGATGTGATAAAAGTGAATACCGAAGAATTAAATGCAATTTATCAATATGATCTGCAAATGCTAGAGTTGGAAGACGAGCTAGCAAGAGCTGTTGATAATGTTGAAACCTCATTTGGTACAGATGGGCTGCCCGCTGCAATTAGACATCTGACAACTTTATCTCAAATCTGCCTGGATATTTTTAACCGCAGAAAAGAAGTGATCGTAAAAATGGGAGAACCTGCTTTGGAAGAAATGAATCCCATTGAAGAAGTGAAAAATGATCAAAATGAGGAGAAATGAAAATGGCAAGAATATTTGATGTTGTTGAATATGCAAGTGAAATGCAGGATGAACTAGTCCATCGATTTCCCGAAAAGGGAATAGCAGATTTGAGGATTGGTTCACAGGTTATTGTTCGAGAAAGTCAAAAAGCAATTTTCTATCGGGACGGAAAAGCTTTAGATGTATTTAGTGCTGGCCGACACACTATTGCTACAGCAAACATTCCGCTGCTGGTGGGTTTAATTGGGAAGGCATTTAATAATCGCACTCCTTTTACAGCTGAAGTATATTATGTCTCAATAAAGGAATTCGCAGACCAAAAATGGGGAACACCACAGCCAATTATTGTTAGAAATCCTGGAATGGGATTGGGTGTGGCTTTACTACAAGGGTTTGGCACTTATAGCTACCAGATCAATGACCCTCAACAGTTTGTAACCCAGCTTGTTGGTGCGCAAGGGGTTTATAAAACTAGTGAAATTGAGAATCGTTTGCGTACAATGTTGCTTTCAAAGTTGCAGGATTTATTGGGAGAGACAACTGCTACGCGTTCTGTGGTTGAACTGATTGCCCTAACTGAAGAATTGGGAACTGGAGTACGGGCAAAAGCACAAGATGATTTTAGCGCTTTGGGATTAACACTGAAATCCTTCTATATTGGCAGTTTGAAACCATCTGATAAATCTGCCGAAGAGTTGCGTGCAATGGGTATGCTTGATGTTGCCACATATACTCAACTCCAAGCTGCTGATGCTTTACGCGACGCCGCCCAAAATCCCAGCGGTGGAGCAGGATTGACAGCCGGGATTGGCGCTGGTGTTGGGTTGGGAAATGTGATTACAGAATCCTTAAAAGGTGTTTCAACTGGAAGCGCAAGTAATGCAGGGGGGGGGGCTGGTGGGATTCCAGAAGTGATGACTCCCAGTGAGGCCGCAAAAATCTTGCAAGTATCTGAAGAAGATGTGCTTGCGGTAATTAAGGATAAAACTTTAAAGGCAAAGAAGATTGGGAAGGCGTTTCGAATCAGCAAAGAGTCTTTAGAAGAATTTCTGAAAAGTTAAGACGGTTGTTATGAAATAACCCGATGATTTCATCGGGTTATTTGCTTGTCTATTTATATCGGTAATCGTGCTTCAGCTTTCAAAACGGCAGCAGGGTTGCGGATCGTGTTTGAAGATCATCAAATTAAGGCTATTTTAATAAACATATTCGGGGGATTAACGTTATGTAATCAAGCTGCAGAAGGAATAATCACATTTTTGAAATCTAACAATATTTCGCAACCTTTTATTGTGCAAATGGCGGGAAATCAATCGGAAAATGCGAGAAAATTATTAGAAAATATGGGTGTAGAAATAGTAGATACTATTCGCGAAGCAGTTCAATCCTGTATTAGCTATTTTGGTGAGTAAATAAATGAGTATTTTAATGAATCATAGCACTAAAGTTCTTGTGTAAGGCATCGCCAGCGAGTTGGGGAAAAATCTTACTGAAAAATGATTAAATGGGGGCAAATATAGTTGGTGGTGTGTAACTCCAGGTAAGGGTGGAAAATGGATGCTGGATGAGAAAACTCCGGTTTTCGACTCTTTAAGAATCGCAATTAAAATAACGGGTGCAGAGGCGACTGTTGAGAGTGTGTTACCGAAAAACGTTGAGGATGCGATTTGTGAAGGTATTGATAATGCAATCCCTTTAGTAATTTGTATTAAAGAAGGGTTGCCTATACAAGATATGATGCGGATAAAACATCTCGTAAAACGGAAAGACAAAATTTTAATTGGCCCGAATTCTTCAGGCCTATATTCTCCTGGGGAGATAATGCTCGGGGTTATTCCTGATATAAACGCTGTTAAAGGCGGCGTGGGAATTATTTCTCGTTCGGGTACGCTTGCGTATGAGGTTATGTGCGAATTAAGTAAATATGGAATTGGGATTTCTGCGTTTGTTGGAATAGGTGCTGACCCTATTGTTGGATTAGAATTTCCTGATCTTTTACCGTTCTTCGAAGAGGATCTAAGCACTAAGAAAGTGATATTGCTTGGAGAGATTAGCGGAGAGTTTGAAGAAGAAGCAGCCAGTTATATTTCACGACATTTTACAAAATCTGGTTTGGTGTTAATAGCGGGAAGATCAGCACCCGCAAAAATCATCTTAGGTTTTGCGGGAGCAGTTGTTACTAACAATTGTGGATCTGCTCAGAGGAAAATTGACGTTCTTCGTGATGCAGGTGTGGTAATTGCAGAAATCATAGAAGATATTCCTGCGCTACTAGAAAAGATTTAAGATTTCTGGCTTTCCACGTAGCTAACAGCTTCACCGACAGATTGAATTTTTCTGGCGTCTTCATCTGAAATGGTTAAATCAAATTTTTCGCAAAGTCCATCGATTAAAAAGAATTGGTCCATTGAATCTGCTTTCAGATCTTCAATAAATCTTGTCTTTAATGAAATATCTTTGGGGTCAATTTTTAAAACATCAACAACCACTTCTTTAACACCATCTAATACATCACTCATTTCGTTTCTCCTTGTAAGAACTTTACCAATTATATTATTAATTTACGTTGATAAGTGTATACTTAAAAAAATGGAAAATAATTCAATTATCAAAAAGCGAAAAGATGATCATCTTCATATTAATTTGCAGGAAGACGTCAAATCATCTAACACAACAGGGCTTGAAAAGTTCCGATTGATTCACCAGGCGCTTCCAGAGATCAATTTGTCGGATGTTGACACATCAATCTCAGTATTTGATAAGTCGCTCTCCTTTCCTTTGATGATTTCATCGATGACTGGTGGGACAAAAAAAGCATTTGGCATCAATCAAATCTTAGCAAATTCTGCGCGGAAATATAATATTGCGATGGGGGTTGGTTCGCAACGTATTGGTATTGAAGAGGATTTGAGAATGGAAACATTCAATATTCGGAAAAATGCCCCGGATATTTTGTTGTTTGCCAATCTTGGTGCTGTTCAATTGAATAACACAATCACAATCGATGGTTGTAAAAAAGCTGTTGATGCTATCGGAGCTGACGCTTTAATATTTCATCTTAATCCATTGCAAGAAGCCTTGATGGAAGATGGGGATACCAACTTTTCCGGAATATTAAATAAAATCGAGCAAGTTTGTAAGCATCTGAGTGTCCCGGTAGTTGTAAAGGAAGTTGGCTGGGGAATTTCTGCTCAAACTGCAAAGAGATTAGTTGAGGCCGGGGTAAAGGCGATTGACGTGGCAGGGTCTGGTGGAACTTCGTGGTCAGAGGTTGAAAAATTCAGGACAACAAATCCTGCGTTAAAACGGATAGCCGGGGGATTCAGAGGATGGGGAATTCCAACGGCGGAGACCATTGTAGAAATACGTGAAGAATTACCAGATATCCTTCTCTTTGCTTCTGGGGGATTAAAGAGTGGGATTGATATTACCAAGAGCATAGCTCTAGGAGCTAATTTGGGAGGGATTGCACGAAGGTTTTTAATCGCCGCATTGGACTCTCAGGAAGCGCTTGATACTTATATTGAAGAATTAATATTGCAAATGAAGGTCGCAATGTTTGCAATTGGTGCGGAAAATGTAGATGCAATTTCCTCTGAAAAGATTGTACGGATTGATTAGTGGTTTTTATGAAAACACTTAAGGAATTTCAAAAAATATATTTCACAGAGTTTATAAGATCATTAGAAAAAAATGTAGATTCGTTTTTTCCTAAAGAATTTACTGAATTAAAGGAGATTTATAAATACCATTTGGGCCTAGGTGATGATTTTTCTAAACAAGGAAAACGCATCCGGCCTCTTCTAATCTTGTTGTGTTGCGCGGGAACTGGGGAGGAGTGGCAAAAAGCGCTACCCGCTGCGGTTTCTATTGAATTGATACATAATTTTTCTTTAATTCATGATGATATCGAAGATAATGGGCTAACTCGCAGGGGAAAAGATGCGGTTTGGGTGAAATGGGGATTGGCGCATGGGTTGAATGCGGGGGACGCAATGTTTACTTCCGCTTTCAAGGTGCTTCTTACACTTCAAGACAATGTGTCTGAGAGGATTACATTAAAAGCTGTGGAATTATTATCCGAAACTTGTGCAGAACTTACTATGGGTCAGTTTCTTGATATTGACTTCGAGGAAAGAGAATTTGTTTCTGTTGCCGATTATTTGAAAATGGTACATGGTAAGACGGCGGCTTTAATATCCTGTAGCACAAGAATGGGGGCTTTAATTGGAGGGTTTCCTCTAGTAGAACAATTGAAATATCATGATTTTGGGAAAGCACTTGGTATTGCATTTCAAATGTATGATGATTGGTTGGGGATCTGGGGTGATTTAAAAACCACTGGCAAATCTACAACCGGGGATATTTTAGAAGGAAAAAAAACGTATCCAATTATTATGGGTATTGAGAAAAGTGCTCGTTTTGCTGAGAGGTTGAAGCAAGGCAAGATAACCCAAAAAACTGTGGTAGAAATGGCGAGATGGCTTAGAGAGGACGGAATTGAGAAAATTGTGATAGATACATATACTCAATGGACAGAGAAAGCGTTTTCTTATTTGGAAGAAATGAGATGCACAAGGTATGTGAGAAATGCTTTATTTGAACTAACTAACAATTTGTTAATACGGAAAAAATAATCTCTGCATATAATGAATCAAAATTAGAGGAAAAGATAATGGCAGATAATAAATTAGCTGAATGTCAGGATACTTCTGTGTATGAGGCTGCAGATCTCTTGTGTGATACAGAGATAGATTTTGGAGCTATTGAGAAGTCTATAAAAAATATTTTGGCAGCTATTGGAGAAGATCCTGAACGTGAAGGATTGCTGAAGACACCAGATCGTGTTGCTCGCGCATATGGAGAACTGCTGGAAGGTTATCGCACCGACCCCGTAAAGCTCGTAAATGAAGCTACCTTTACAGCAGATTACGATGATATGGTTATTGTACGTGACATAGAGTTCTACAGCTTATGTGAACACCATATGCTGCCATTCTTGGGACGTGCACATATTGCATATTTGCCAAAAGGAAAGGTTATTGGTTTGTCAAAAATCCCCAGGATTGTTGATATGTTCTCACGAAGACTTCAGATACAAGAGCGAATGACTGGGCAAATTGCCGATTTTTTAGATACACTACTTAAACCAAGAGGTGTAGCAGTAGTTATGGAAGCAGTGCATTTATGTGGAATGATACGTGGGGTTAGAAAGCATGATGCACGAATGACTACATCTAGCATGAAGGGCGCTTTTAGGAATAGCGAAATAACCCGAAATGAGTTTCTAAACAATATATCAAGAGGGGCAAAACCACTAGAATTTTAGTACGGGAAAAACCCTTCAGGAGGAATGAAAAGCTCAGCTTGTTCTGAGATTTTTAATTCCTCTGCAATAACCTTTAAATTTCTTGTTGAGCCTGGATAACATAAAGATGGCATTAACTCAGCGACGGGTATGGCGACAAATCCTTTTACCCATAAATCGTTGTCTACGATTCTTTTATTGAAAATGATTGTATCTAAATCAATAGTTCTTGGCGCATTCTTGTTTGAAAGACGAACTCTTTTTAAATGGTTTTCAATTTTTCGAAGAACGGATATTTTAAGCTGTTTTTCATCAAGAGTTGTGTTTGCCTTTATTGCTAAATTTAAAAAATCGGGACCTTCACTTCCGGAAGATCCTGTTTTCCAGATTCGAGATCGAGTTAACACAGTTAAACTCTCTGTCAAGTGAATTAGACAATCCCTTATGTTTTCTTGGGGATTGATATTAGAACCGATAAGGATAATAGCTTCATTCATCTTCAGTTCTTTTTGCTCTTGTTATCTCTACACCTACTGATTTGGAAAACCTGACAGCACCTGGTTTTTCAACCTTAATTTTTACCTTTTCTACATTTTGAGTCTTTAAGCAAATATCGGCAATGTCTGCAGCAAGCGCTTCAACGGTATAGCGAGACACATTTTGGATATGAGAGATAATTGCTTTTGCTACAGTACGGTAATTTACGCAATCTTCAATATCATCAGAAAAGCTGCCTTTAGATATGTCAGTGTAAAGTGTTGCGTTCACAACTATATCTTGTGGTTGCGAGCGTTCTTTTTCGGAAATTCCTATTGTTCCCCTTACCATCAAATCTTCAATAAATACTTTGTCCATTCAATTTCTCCTTTATTAAACAAGATGTCGGCCGCCGTCCAAATGCATGATTTCACCAGTAATATATTCTGGTCCTTGCAAAAGGAATAAGTATGTATCTGATAATTCCGTGATTTTTGCCCACCTGCCAGCTGGAACTTTAGAAATGATCCCATTTTCATTGCCTCCGTCTGCTGGCGGGAGTATAGCCCCAAGTGCGATTCCATTCACTTGGATATTTGGCGCAAGAGATAATGCTAAAGTTTGTGTTAATGTCACTAAAGCAGATTTTGAGATTGTATAAGGGAAATGATCATACCCGGGACGAAGCGCTCTCCAATCAAGTATGTTGATAATTCTGGCTTTTCGTTCCCCTAAAGAACTTGCGAATGATTGGCTGAGCAGAAAAGGCATTGTTAGATTAATGTCGATATGCATACGCCATTCTTTTAAAGATGTGTTTGCAAATTTTACGGGTTTAAAAATGGCTGCGTTGTTAATCAACGCAAAAATATTGTTGTTTTCTTGAAAAACCTTACTAAATATTTCCTTCGCTTTTTCTGGTTCTGAAAAATCTGCACGAATGATCTCGGCTTTTCCTCCGAGTTTTCTAATATCGTTTGCTGTCTGTTCTGCTTCTTTCTGAGACTGATTGTGGTGAATAATTACGGATGCTCCAGCTTTTGAAGAAGCCAATGCTAATTCTCGACCGATGCGTCTAGCGGATCCAGTAATAATTACTTTTTTTCCCTTTAGATCAATCATTATTTATCCTTCCATATATGTACATAATACTAATTCATGAGTTTGTTCGTCAAGGAAATAAAATAATTCGTTAATAAAAAATTTCTCTGAAAAGGTATAAATTAATTATACATAAAAGGAAAAAGTAATGAAAAACATATTGTTCAAAATACCTGCTATTCACTGCAATCATTGTTCGCATACTATCAAGATGGAATTATCTGAGCTTGAAGGAGTAGGGTCTGTCCAGGTAGATGTTGCTAAAAAAGAAGTAGCTATAACTTTTGAACCACCTGCCAGCGAACAGAAAATTAGAGAATTATTAATTGAAATTAATTATCCGACCGAGGTGTGAAATATTATGTCAGATACTAAAAAGATCATATTGCCCATTCAAGGAATGACATGTGCGAATTGTGTCGCGACGATTGAGCGCAACGTGAAAAAACTTGATGGAGTCAGAGATGTCACCGTTAACCTTTCTTCTGAGCGGGCTGCCATTGGTTTTAATAAAGCAGAAGTACAAATAAGAGATATTGTTGAAAAAATTAAACGGGCGGGTTATGACGTTGCAGTAGCAGAAGGTGAGTTCATCCTGAAAACCAGCCCGGATACATCGGGTGCCGACAGAATAAGACGAACATTGAGCAGAATTGAGGGGGTGCTCAGTGTGAGTGTGAATTTATCATCAGACAAGATATTTGTGAGCTATATACCGACGATTCTATCTCAAATGGATATCCGAAAAATTTTAAAGAAAATTGGATTTGAAGCACTGGTCTTGGGGGGGGAAGCTGTCGATCAGGAAGAAATTGCACGTAAGAAGGAAATACAAAAACAGAAGCGTTTACTAATTATTGGAATGATTTTCACAATACCTCTTTTCTTGTTATCCATGAGCCGGGATCTTGGGATTATCCCGCAAACAATTGGAGAGCAGATATGGTTTAACTGGATTATGTTAACTCTTGCAACCCCAGTTCAGTTTTACGTTGGGGCCCAATATTATGTGGGTGCTTTCAAGGCGTTGAGGAATGGATCTGCCAACATGGATGTATTAATTGCCATGGGCTCATCGGTGGCTTATTTTTATTCTCTTTTAGTAATATTGGGCATTGTAAATGGGCATGTTTATTTGGAAACTGGCGCAGTTATTATCACCTTGATAAGATTGGGGAAATTCCTTGAAGCAAATGCTAAAGGAAGAACTGGTGAAGCGATCAAGAAATTGTTAAATCTTCAGCCAAAGGTTGCCAATGTTTTAAGGGGTGGCGTTGAAGTACAAATAAAAGCTGAAGATGTTGTTGTTGGGGATATTATGGTCGTGAGACCTGGAGAGA
>CAZILY010000042.1:0-10756 GCA_964540175.1 uncultured Pelolinea sp.
CTGTTTCCGATTTCTTTGAAGTTACAGTATCTTTGCTCTTTTTAGCACCATCGGATTTTCCTGGGAATGCGATTGATTCAACCAACACCCGAGAATGTTTTTGGCGGTGTCCTGTCTTCACACGATATCGTTGTTTAGCACGATATTTGAAAATAATTATTTTCGGTCCTTTAAAATGAGAGACTATCATCGTATCAACAGATACACCCTTCAAGTAAGGTTCTCCCACCTCAGTACTTCCATCAGTTGATAGGAGAAGAACTTTATCAAAGGTTTTCTTCTTGCCTACTTCATCTGGAAGGAAATCAATATCAATATAATCGCCTTCAACAGCTTTATATTGTTTACCACCATTCTCAATAATTGCGTACATAAGATTCTCCAATCTTCACTTCACCATTTTCCATGCGGATCGTACCGCCCGTAAACGGGGAAGTTGGATACATAATTTTACCCCAGCAACCTACCGCCGGGGCAAGCGAACATTATTATACAAGGTCATTGTGCCTATGTCAACTTGTTTTTAATACCCGTAAATCACCAATACGTTCAGTAATTCCTTTTTTATCCAGGTATTCAAGCAAAGCTATCGCGTATTTCCGAGTTGTATTGAAATGATCCCGGAACTCGCCCGCTGAAATCTCATGATCATTTCTAAGCAAACTCTTCATTTCTTGGATAATTTGATCGAGGTCATTTTTATCGAAGACAATATTTTGCGTGACCTCAACGATCTTCCCTTGAGAAACCAATGCGTAATACAGTTCTTCTCCAACGATCTCAATACACTCGTTTACAGAAGGAGTAAGACAGGGTGATTCAGAAAACACACCCTCTAATTGCCGAATACGATCTAACTGGTCAGCCGAGAAAATTACCTGATGGTCATTAAGCATAAGATAAGGACCCGATGATCTAATAATTCCTTCCAGCTGCATTTTTTCTATAATCAGGGAAACAATTTTCCGAGATACACCAATCAAATTGGGGACATCTTCATTTCTAATACCTTCTCTGAGAGGATGTTTCTTATGATAATCCCTGATTATTTTCATCAACTTTTCCGATAGGTCAATCCATTCATTCTTCGTCACAAGCCAACTAGCGGCCTTTAATCCATTCTCTCCTTCAAACAAAACAATTTGACCGGTCTTGATTAATTGTTCAACCGTTAGCATAGTTAATTCTTCTTCAGTCTCACCCTTTTCTATCAATTGTGATAACGCGGATATCTTTAAATCAGAAAGTCGGACGAGAATCGCATCCTGAATTGATCCGCCCGAAAGAGATTTATATCTGTCAATCACCTTTTGAGAAAAACGTCTGTGTCTTCCAGTTGGATGGGCATTGATTACACGGCCTCCTCCTATGGTAGTTGCGGGAGAAGGTCTCCTGATTATGAAACGGTCATTACTTTTCACAACCACTTCTTTTTCAAATTCTAATTGCAGCCAACCAGTTTCTCCTGAATTGATCTCCTTTTGACCAATAACACGAGCTCGCGCCATAGATTGCGATGACCCAATAAATATTTTCAGGCGGTCATCATGTTTAACCTTTGCCGACCTATTCTTTAATAAATAAATTTCCACATCTATTCGATATGTGGATCGCAATTGGCCTGGCAAACACACAACATCGCCTCGCCGTAATTGATTAACTTCAACCCCAACAAGGTTTATTGCGGTACGACTGCCCGGCCTGGCAATTTGTTGTTTTTTCTTATGATTTTGTATTCCGCGAATCCGTGATTTAATTCCAAAGGGCAAAACTTCTACTTGGTCGCCCACCTTAAAACTTCCGTCAAGAAGGGTTCCGGTAACGACAGTTCCAAATCCTTTTAACGAAAATATTCTATCTATTGGTAAGCGAGGTTTGTGATTATCCTTTTTAGGTGCGCTATGTTTTAATAATGCATCAATACTATTGGAAAGTTCTTTCAACCCCGTCTTTTTTACAGCAGAAACTTTTACAATCGGCATTTCATCCAAGAACGAATTCTTCACAAGCTCCCGGATATCGGTTTCAACAAGATTCAGCCATTCATTATCTTCTATCAAATCAATCTTGGTTAGGACAATCAAGCCGAGTTTTATCCCAAGCAATTTTAAAATATCAAGGTGCTCTCGTGATTGCGGCATAACCCCTTCATCAGCAGCAACTACGAATAACACAGCATCAATGCCTCCTACTCCAGCAAGCATATTCTCAATAAAGTCCCTGTGTCCAGGAACATCAACAATTCCAATTTCTTCACCTGAAGGTAATGTAAACCAAGCAAAACCCAGGTCGATTGTCATTTGCCGCTCTTTTTCTTCTTTTAATCGGTCCGGGTTGATTCCAGTTAACGATTGTATTAAAGTGGATTTCCCATGATCCACATGCCCTGCAGTTCCAATCACATACATAATGTTTTATTACTCAAATCGTGATTACTGTCGTGGATTAATTTGCCCGAATGCATCCATCCATCCATTCACCATTTTCATAATATTTTGCATACCTTTTTGTATTTCAGTGCTCATAAGTAGAAGGACTTCCTGCATTTCACGGGTACTATCTTCGGCCAAAACCATTCTATCTTTTAGTGACTTAAATTGATCTGAATATCCCCCTTGTTTATCGTCAAGAACCATCGAAATATTGGACCATCTTTTTTCAGAATCGCTCCTGTAAGTAGCCCATTCTTTTCTAAATTTCTCGTCCATCAGGCGGTACATTTCAGTTAACTCTTTTATTCGCCTCTCAAATTGCTGAGTAATACCTTCAAAGTCACTTTTTGACTTGTTGAGATCCAATTGTTGTTTCTTCAATTCTGGTAACAATGCTAATGTTTGCTTGGATGATTCATCAAATTGCTGCTCCCATTCAATCCAAATCCTGTCGCGGTCTTTTTGGATAAGAGATTGTTTTTCAATAAATTCTAACTGACCTTGTCTGCGATCGGATTCAGTCGTAATTATTTCATTTAATCTGCTTTCATTATTTCTCAGAGAATTCAAATTAATTTCAAGTTTTGATCGAACCTCATCTTGTTTCCCGCGTGAAGCTCCTACCTCGGCCTGCAAATTTTCAACCTGCTTAATCGTCCTCCGTAAATCTTGATTAAATGAATTTAGCTTACCTTTAGTATCTTCGAACGTTTTTAGGGACTCATCAATATCTATTTCCTTCTCTTTTAACCGGTTAATTTGTCTAGTATTTTCCTCTTGAAGCAAATATATTTTCTTTTCAAACTCGGTGGTCAGTTCAGTTTTTGTTTTTTTGATAAGTGATTGGATCGATTTGATATCTGCGTCAACAAGATTTGCGCGGATTTTCTCTTCCTGTTTTCTTTGCTTTTGAAGATCATCCAATTTCCGGTTGAAATCTACACGCACTTGAGCAATCATTGCATCAAGCTGCCCTAACCCTAAACCCTTAACAATTGAATTCAACCTCGCGATTTCTTTTTTTTCATCGCGCATTAATTCCAAGAAACCTGTTGTCTTATCATCTACCTCGTTTATCTTATTGTTAAATACTGATAATGCTTTATTTAATGACCTTATTTGATCATCGTATTTTCCAATTTTTATTATTAGTTCTTCAAGATTCATCGGATACTCTTTCTGAAATTTTTGATTGGTGAAAATAATATTTTAAGGTCTTAATTTATTTTATAAGAAATTCGAATCCCGAAACAAGATGTTCGAATCTTACCAGAATTATCCGCGGGATAAAACCAAAAACAATAAAAACAGTTAGAATGATAACCAAAAAAAGATCTTCTTTCAATGCACTTAATAAATATATTAATTCATACTTTTTCCGAAGAACTTCCTTTGTTAATTTAAATACAGTCATAGTGATTAATGTATTGCTTAGAATCAATAAAACAAGTATCGTTGGATAATCAGCAGCTAAATATTGGTATAAAGTTTGTTGAGGAGGAAAGCCAATTGTAAGAGGCATCCCGGTAAGCGCCAGTAGTGAGAACAAAAAGCTTGCTACAGCAACTGGTCTTTTTTTAGTTAAATCTCTAAAACCAAGGATTGATGTATTCACTTCCAAAGACTCTAAACGAGAAACGGACCAGGATAATATCGAGAAACTGATTAATCGAGATCCGATTAAATATGAAAAAAGTGTAATTCCCCTTGTAGCAGATAACCCAACTGCCACAAGCAATATCCCAATTGAATGGAGAAATTCATACCCAATCATTTTTCGAATACTTTTTTCAAAAAACAGTCCTACTGAACCAAAACCAGCCATAATTATTCCCAAAAAGCGTAACGCTTGGAAAAATACAGGGTATGTTCGTAGCCATGCAAACCCATCGATATATTTAAGAATCAATATAAAGTATATAGAATGTAATAAAAGGAAAATGAATCCAGAGTTAATTGGATCTGTCTCATTAAAAACCATCGGCACCCAAGAGTGGAATGGATAAATTGCCAACCAAAAAATAAAACCCAAACCAAGTAATAATGTTGCTTGAACTAACTGCTCAGGGTTCATTGGACTGATCTCACCACCTGCCAGAAACCAACCTGCCAAAAGAATAAACGGCATAGCCATAGTTTGGAATATTAAATACCTTGAAATACCGCTTTTTTTAGCAGTTCGCGAGGGCACGAGAAGAGGTATGCTCATAATCACAGCGATCTCCATAATCAATGCTGAATACAGAAAAGGTTCGACAGAAACTGCAGCCAAAAGAAAAGCAGAATAAATCAATCCAAGCGGAATAAATCGAGCACTCTTTTTCAAAATAACTGAGGTGGCTCCCCAAATCGCATTGAAAAAATAAACCGTAAAAACCAGAAACTTGTCGCTTTCGAGCAAAATAAAACTTCTTCCCAGTATATTTAAAACAGAAGGAATTCCAATAATTAAAAACCCTCTTTCACCAACCAGGTCTATTTTAATTATTAGAGTTAAAACAGAAAAAATAAAACTTATTCCAATATAAAGATAATCTCGAATACTCTCATTTTTAATAAATAACAGGAGGGTAGCAACCACCGCCGGGGAGATGATCCAAATTATCGGAGCGTTCATTCCTCTTCCTTATCTAAGACTGTTGATGAAAAATATCCACTTAACAAACAGATCAATATGATAATAAAAGCGTAAATCCCAGTCACTAAAGCTGACCCTTCTAATGATGAATAGATGATATCAAAACCTGTTAATATGGTTAATAACCCAAGAATAATTTCAAAGAAGTCCTCTGTTAGGCTCATAAAAATTAAACCAGAGCCCATCAACGATACTCCGATATACAAATTTGTATATGGGATTGGAAGCCATTCATTAATTGAAGGAGCAATTGCCGCAACTACAATCCAGATAAGAGCTGTCATCAAGAAGCGAAAGATCATTTCAGAAGGTAAACGGTGGTCACTTGCTTGATCCATAGAATTTAATATTGAAGTACTCAAAAGTGCAATACCCATCCAGCCAGAAATCAATTTTACAGAGGCAAGAGCAACCGGCCATATTTGAAGTATCACGATGAACCCGACAAAATATAATGAAGCTAAACCCGCAACGCGCATTCGCCAATCAGAAACAATAAGCATCAATCCAAATGAGGTCAAAGCGGAAAATATCAGCAAGTTGTTTAAGAACATTTTTCTAATTTCCACCTTGGAATTTAAGAATTGTTAAAAAAAGAGCTAAAAAAACCACTGCCCATAAAATTCCTCCTGCACCTTCAAACAACTTTGATGTAAAGGTCAAGAAGCTCTCAAAAACAAAGTAGATCTTATCTAAGATAATTTGCACCCAATGGGTGGGTATTGCGAAACTTCCAGTTCTTCGTTCTCCACTATTTCTCATTTTAATGTTTTGGCTTTTCGATTTCATTAGGTAAAAATAGACTGTAATTGATAGAGATAAAACAATCAATCCAACCCACCAACCACTTAACGTATCTGCTGAAAATCGAACATCTTTTAAAACCACAGCACTCATCGAAATCAAAGGGAGAAATAATCCAATTAGATAAAATATTTTATATAAAGGTTCCAGATAATTAAATTTACCTCTTTTTTTTGACACGTGTTTAATATATCCACTCATCACAAATATCATCGGCAGAATCATGAAAAATAGATCTATCGAATTGTTATTTATTAAGAATTCATTTATTCCTAAAAAGGTTAAGGATAAAGGTAAACCCGACATCATAATAATAGAAAAGAACCAGAAAATACCTATCCGTAAATCACGATCAGTATAAAAGAATAGCCACCCGATCGGCAGCAGAAGAATTATCAGCCAATAACTAATAGCTTCCCTTGCTCCGGCCAAATACAAATATCCAACCATCGCCCCAAAAGCAAGTAATAAATATTGGATTCCATCGCTTTCATTCGGTCCTAACGCCCATCGATAGGCTCCCCAAATTGCAACAACTGCGAATAGGATTTTGATAATTATTTCAGAAGGAAAACTCAAGTGATGATCTGTAATATATGTAAGCACATAAAAACTTGAAGTAAAAGAAATAATCTTTAAAAAGATCAAAGAAATCTGAGAATAATTCGACTTTAATGATTTCTTAGAAAAATTGAAAAGAATACCGGAATGCAGAATTGCTGCTAATAAAATAACAGCTCCCACCCCTTGAATATTATTCCCAAATAAACTCTGTGGATTAACCTGAAAAGATCTTGATATTCCAAAAACAAGAAGCATACTACCGATAAACTTAGATAGGAAATGAAAATAGAATCTATCAGGGTTAAGCATCTTGTATCTTATGTAAAATAATATTTCCACAAAATCAATCAATGTCCATGTAATCAAAATTGACCAATAATCCCCGGCAAGTAGAATAAGCCACCCGGATATGACCAAGACTGTCATTTCCACCCAATCGAACAAGCTTTTTATACTCCGGAGGCGAACAATAGACGTCAGTAAGTAAGATACTAGTATTGTGAAATAACTGACACTTATTGGCCAATTAAAGTCGTTGATTTCAAGCATTAAATCCACCGGCGTTGAACCAATTTTTATCCAGTTTCTCACTACAAACGGAGAAACCTTTTCAGGTTGAATGATTATCAACAGCAACCAAACTATCGAAGTTGTGATAAAAAACACCATCCATATGTACGCTAAACGAACACCTTTATAACGCAAATAAAGGGAAACCGCAGATGCGGTTAGCAGAAACAATATGATACTTGCAATCATCATGGATTTTATTTAAAGAATGGAAATATCTCCTCGATAAAGATATTGGCCCATTCCTTTTTTACCTAACCATTCCTGACCATTAACAATTAATTTCCCTCTCAAAAAGACCTTCTCGATCGTTCCCTTAAGTTTCCAACCTTCAAAAAGGTTGTAATCAGTGCGGTGTTTCGAAAAAGCAACTCCATAGTCAATTTCTTTGTTAGGGTCCCAAATTGTAATATCAGCATCCGAACCGGGCAGCAGTGTTCCTTTCTTCGGGTACAAGCCAAAGATCTTAGAAGGGTTGGTACTTGTCATCTCAACAAACTGATTGGCTGTAATTTTGCCGCGGCCCACACCATATGACCATAAGATCATAAGTCGGTCACCAACCGCAGGAAGTCCATTCGGGATTTTTGTGAAATCTCCATTGCCCATTTCTTTTCCCGGGATAGCAATTTTTTGTCCTTCATATTCAATTGGTTTAGTTCCATCATAGAAGAATGGGCAGTGATCTGTTGCAATAACCTGCATAGTGCCATCCATCACCGCCTGCCAAATACCAGCATTGTCCTCTTTTGAACGCATTGGTGGAGAACAGATCCACTTTGCGCCATCTTTTCCTTTTAAATCATTTACAGTAAAGAATAAATACTGTGGACACGTTTCGCCCATGATAGGCAGCCCAGCCAGGCGTGCGTCGCGAAGATGATCCACCCCTCCTTTAGTATTCATATGAACTATATAAACTGGCGCACCAGTTTGTTCAGCAAGCGAAATGACCCGATAAACAGATTCAACAGCTCCAAGCGTTGGTCTGGTGTAAGCATGCCATTCAGGTTCTGTATGCCCCTCTGCCAGAGCTTCCGCCACTAAACAATCAATTACATCCCCGTTTTCTGCATGCACCATCACGAGCATACCATTTTCCTTGGCTATGCGCATCACCTTATAAATCTCATCATCTTGCAACCGTAGCCGACCATTGTATGCAGTAAATACTTTCAAAGAATTAATCCCCTCTTTATATAACAGCGGTATCTCCCTTGCCACCTTTTTATTAAATTGTGTGACATTCATGTGAAAACTGAAATCAATAGCTGCTTTTTCGTCAGCTTTCTGGTGCCAAATCTTCACGTTTTTAAGTAGACTCTCTTCGTCTTGGGCTACAAAGTCAATAACGGTGGTAGTTCCACCGAATGCAGCTGCCTTGTGTCCGGTGTAATGGTCATCCGAAGAGACAGTACCAAACATCGGTAAATCAAAATGAGTATGAGCATCTACACCACCAGGAAGTACATTTTTGCCTTTTGCATCGATGATTTGTGTACCTATGCCAGTTTTCAAATCGCAGCCGATAGCTATTATTTTTTCACCCTCGATCAAAATATCAGCAGTGTATGTTTCAGAAGCAGTGATGATTTTTCCAGATTTAATTAATATTCCCATAGTCACCTCTTGTAACCATTGTATATTATCTTATCAAAAAGAAGAACTATATATCCTGGTACCAATCCGTTTTCTCTCGAATCAAGTGCAATTCACCAAGCATTGCTAATAAATTTTCATCCAAATCCTTATTTTGCAGGTCCCGGCCAGATTGCGCTTGAAATTCTGCTGCTTTCTCACGTAATGACCGCCAGAGAACTTCTCTTTCATCAGAACGGACAACCAGATCATTAATGGTCTTTGCGTTCGCAAAACGGATGCCCGTTGTGTAAAGAAATGTAATCCGTTTCCACTTATCTGCCCGGATTGGATTCTTAAGTTGAGTGAGCGGACCAAGTTGAATTTTATAATATTCCTCATCAGCCCGGGGATGGTCCGGCTCATTCTGGATAATTTCCCTCCTGGTGGTCAATTCCACTCCTCGTATGGATGCGAATGTCTCAACACAGTGTGCATGCCCCTTTCCAAATGCGGCAGTTTGGTAAAACGCAATAAAGTCAACCTGAACTATTTTTGGAGCGAAGCGAAAAGGAATACGGTACCAACCCAGAACCCGCGCAATCTCAAGATCCCGCAGGGATGGAATGATTGCCGTTAATATTAACGCGTGATCAGGCGGAATGGTCTCGTTTTCCTGCTGTCGATTCCATTCCGCCATTTTTACTTCTTAGATCAGGCCAACCCTATCATTGAAGTCGATAATCAGTTCATCGATATCATCAATCTGTGATTGGAATTCAGTCCAGTAATTCTCATCGTACCATTGGTCGATTATTTCTTCATAGGTCTTACCTTGCTGTTCAACCCATGTAAAGTACTTGAGATTATGCACCCGGTGTTGATCTGCATAGGTCAAATCAATCATATTATCCGTGCTTTCACCTTCTAAATAGCGAGCGAAATGCGCAGCGGCATCCACCTCTGTATATGTACCAAATTCTTCATGCATCTCTTTTAAGCGGCTCTGATACAACTCCATGGAGTCTGTCAATACTGTCAGGACAACATCATTCTCACCCATTTCATAATACTTTGCCATTTTGATGGCAGACAACAAATTAGCAATTCCAGAGAATCCAAACAGATCTAATTTCGAAACCAACTGTTCTGGCACATCTTTACTGGCGAGATATTTTCGTCCCGCCGGCTCATTGAACAAACGGGAAAGCGAAACAACTGCGTTATCATCAATCGCAGTAATCAGGTCGGTATTCTTGAGATTATGGATCCAAGGTACATGCTTATCACCAATACCTTCAATGCGGTGTGCGCCATATCCGTTCTCCATCAGAGTCGGACACTGGAGCGCTTCACTTGCGCCCACAAGACTTCCCGGAAATTGTTGTTTCATATAATCCCCGCACCCGATCGTACCAGCAGAACCAGTAGTAAGGATGAGTCCTCGATAATTCCCCTTTGATCCTAGTTCTTTCTTTATAACTTCCTCCATCGCATGGCCAGTCATATCATAATGCCAGAGGTAATTGCCGAATTCATCAAATTGATTGAAGATCACTAAATCTTCGCCGGTTGCCCGCAGTTCCCAGCATTTATCAAAGATCTCTTTAACATTTGATTCACTACCCGGAGTTGCGATGATCTCGCCAGCAACTGTCTCTAGCCAGTCAAAACGCTCTTTACTCATACCCTCTGGCAAGATCGCTACTGATGTGCAGGACAATAGAGTTGAATTATATGCTCCACCACGACAGTAATTCCCAGTGGAAGGCCATACAGCTTTCTGGGTAACTGGGTCAAATTGTCCCGTGATCAATCTCGGCACCAAACACCCAAAAGTTGCACCAACTTTATGCGCTCCCGTCGGGAACCATTTTCCGACCAGCACAATAATGCGCGCATCCACCCCAGTTAATGATTTTGGCAGTTCAAAATAATTGACACCATCAAACTGTCCTCCTTTAGCCTTCGGTTCATTTTTCCAAGTAATTCGGAACAAATTTCTGGGGTTGATATCCCACAACCCAATCGATTTCAATTCCTCTTTAATCTTGTTGGGGACCAAGCTTGGGTCCCTCATTTGCGCAAAAGTCGGTATGATTATGTTTCGCTCTCTTGCTCTTTTTACTGAATTTTCCAACTGTTCCGGGTAGATAGTTAGATCAATTTT
>CAZILY010000043.1:0-8645 GCA_964540175.1 uncultured Pelolinea sp.
GCGCAGGGGGAAGAATTTGTCCTTGAAACGCATGACTGTTTTACAGGGCAGTTGAAGTCTGAAAAAGATTTGTTGGATACATTGGATTGGGATCGGGTCAACCCTGCCACCGGACCTGTGTTTATAGAGGGCGTGGAACCAGGAGATGTGCTGCGGGTGGACCTGCTCAAGGTTAAAGTGGTTGATCAGGCTTCCATGGTCACCTTTCCTGGTGAAGGTGTGCTGGGTGACAAAATCACTCAAATGGAAACCGCTATCCTGAAATACCAGGGTGATCATGTCATTTTCAAAAACAAAATTTCCATTCCCATGGCGCCTATGGTTGGAGTGATCGGGGTAGCGCCTGCTGAAGGAAAAATTCCAAATGGCGAGCCGGCAGCGCACGGTGGAAATATGGATTGCACACTTATCACCGAGGGTGTGAGCGTTTATTTCACTGCCAACGTGCCGGGGGCTCTGTTTGGCTGTGGGGATTTTCACGCGGTCATGGGAGATGGCGAAATTGTCATCTGCGGCGCGGAAACACCTGGTGAGATTCACCTGAGAGCTGAGGTGGTCCCTGCATTAAAGGGTTTGCCCACGCCGTTTATTGAAACCCCCGAACTTTTCGCGGCGGTCGCATCCGCTGGCTCATTTGACCAGGCAGGCAGCGATGCCACCCACAATATGGCGGAATTTTTGACCAAATTTGCACCTCTGGTGATCAATGATGCTGGTTTATTAATGAGCCTGGTTGGGAATTTAAAAGTATGCCAGGTGGTGGACCCACAGAAGACAGCCCGTTTTGAATTCCCCAAATGGGTGCTGAAGGAATACGGTTTTCAAATGCCGCATTAAGCAGCAAAAATAATAATAACCAACCATCGGGCTTTCACACGGTGGTTGGTTTTTAATAAAGCAGTGTCTCTCTTCTCATTACTGAATTATTTTCAGAATAAAGCTTTCAGTCGGGCTGCTGATGTCGAAATGCTGCATTACAAGCCCGCCTGTGATTAATAAAAACATGATTGATAAAACAATATAATCATTTCGGCGGAATGAAAATTCGCGCCGATAGGTGCGTTCACTGATGTTATAGTCGAACCCGCGTGAAAGGATCGCGATAGAAATGTCCTGCGACCGCTCGAGTGTGGCCAGGAAGATGGGGATCAGCAGCGCCGTCAGCACTTTCACTCTGGCGATAAGATTCTTGGGCTGCACATCATACCCGCGCGCTTTCTGCGCGTTCGTGATCTGCTTGGTCTGTGTGGAAAGGATGCCTACCGTTGCAAATCCCAGCATCAACGCCACACCCATTTCGGCCGGAAGTCCGCGCCCCAGCAGTTTAAACAGGATAAATGCAAAAATCAAGCAGCTTACTGCCAGCGCTGCGAATTTCAGGGTAATGTTTTCGATACCCAGAAATGCCGTGGAACCTGTCACCATTGGCAGTGAGATGATGAAAAAGATCGCGCCCAGCGCGGCGATCACAGCGACGCTGGCGAGCATTTTTCGCTCTTGTCCGCGTTCAGTAATGGTGAGAGCAAGCTCCACCGGAGGCGTGGTGTAGAGCATTAAATGTACTGAAAGGACTACACTGAAAAACCGGAAGAATACCGCAGCCCCGCGGATAATTCCCTGCACCGTCACCGGCACCCACTGCTTGAAAGGGACCAGGTAGAACAGGAAATATGAATCCTTGGGTGTAAAGAACAGTATCTGGAACAGAGAGAAAGTCAGGAAGATTACCACGAGCACTTTCAAGTTGTTGTTCAGCAGGTCTTTGTCAATCGCTTGCCTGCCTAAAAAGTATAGGAAAAGGAACAGGATTCCCATCATGATTGGGTCAATGATGACCATCGTGATAACAGTCGCACCCACGAAAATGAGCAGTTTGGTGCGTGCGTCTAAAGTGTGCAGGAAAGATTTTCCTTTAATATATTGAATTGCCACGTTGTGCCTCCACCAGTTGTTTCAGATAATTTTCCATTTCACTGTAAAGGACTGTATTTGCGGGGATGCCATATCCGCTGAGCTGCTTTGCCAGTTTAGTGATATCCGGAAGTTCCAGCGAATTCTCCTGCATCAGTGCCTCATCCAACAGAAGGGAATCGATTGGTCCATCAAAAGCGATGCGCCCGAAGCTGAGCACGATCGCCCGATCCGCGTACATTGCTGCGTAATCTACTTTGTGTGTGATGACCAGCACAGTCGTGCCGCTCTCGTTGAGCGATCGGATGATTTCAAAAATATCATCTGTCATCTCGGGGTCTTGACCGGTGGTGGGCTCATCGATGACTAAAATCTCTGGCTCCAGCGTTAGCACAGATGCCAAAGCGATGCGCTGCTTTTGTCCTTTCCCGAGGTCGAATATCTCCGCATTTGCGTACTCTTCCATGTGGACGATCTTCAGTGCTTTCTCAATGCGCCGATCATACTCGCTAGGGTCAATTTCGTGCGCTTTCAATCCAAAGGTCATCTCATCTTGCACATTGAAAGACACGATCTGATGGTTTGGATTTTGGAAGCAGAAGCCGACATCCTTTGCCAGAACGTGGGTTGGGGTATCTTTAGTGTCAAATCCGACGATGGTTACTTTCCCTTTTGAAGGATGGAGCAGCCCGATCAGGTGGCTCACCAGCGTTGTCTTTCCTGAGCCGTTGCGTCCGAGCAGCGCCACAAATTCTCCCTGGTGGATTGTTAAGCTTACATCAAATAGTGCATCGACGCCTTCCTCATAGCTGTGGGTAACATGGTCCATCTGGATAACTGCTTTGCCTTTTCCATTGTGATGTTCCTCGTTGAATCTCTTTTTTATTTGGCCTGGCTTAAATGAATGATGAATTTCTTTAATTAATGATTCCGGTTTAAGCGGGTTGCTGTGAATATGTAGCGAATCGGCTAATCGGGTGATATCCGGCCGTTTGAATACAGATTTGATATCGCCTGCTTCTAATACTTCCGTGACAGTCCCATCGCGGACAATCTTGCCTTTATTGAGGATCAATACTCTATCCACAAACGGCAGGATTTCTTCTAAAGCGTGTTCAACGATTACCATTGTTTTCCCGAACTCTTTGGCAATATCTGTGACTAACTGTAAGACTTTAGCGCGTCCGGCTGGGTCTAAATTTGCCAGTGGCTCATCCAACACATAGATCTCCGGGTGCATGGAGTACGTCGCGGCAATTACGCATGCCTGCTGTTCTCCGCCCGACAGCGTGTGCGGCTCTCGTTCCTCATAGCCCGTCATGCGTGTAGCCTTGAGTGCTTTGATGACGCGTTTATTGATCTTTTCCCGTGGAATGCCGAAGTTCTCTGGGCCAAAAGCAACTTCATCTTCGACGCTGCTTGTGACTAGCTGGCTTTCGGGGTCCTGAAAGACCATGCCTACGATTGATGCCAGACCGCCTACGCGGACGATTTTTGTATCATAAGGACCAATGGTCACTTTGCCTGTGAGTTCTCCCTCATGGTAGTGAGGGATAAGGCCATTGATGCATGAGCACAGTGTTGTTTTACCGCTACCTGCTGGTCCGGTGATCAGGACGATCTCTCCGGTCTTGATCTCTAGGTTGATTTTATCTAAGGCAGGAGTTTCACTCCCCGCATAGGTGAAAGATACCTGGTTGAATCTAATATCATGCTCCATAAGACTTTACCTCTATATGGGTAATCCAAGCCGCTTGAATGGATGCGGCTTGGATTCCAAAAAATAGGATATAAAATGAAAATGTTAATTGTTTACCAGAGGGGTCTGCGGTACCGCTCGGGCAGCGCAGCCATAATGATCGTGGTAACAGTTGTGGTGATTAACGCTTCTGGCATTGCGCCAACTTCAAGTGCGCCCAGGAAAGCGAAAAACCCTCCGTATTCTGGATCGGGATAAAACGCCATCAAACCGACAGCAAACAAAGGAATAACAACGAGGACATAATATACAAATATTTGTACTGCCCATAATGCCAGGGAAACAACCTTATTGTCTTTGAATCGCCAGCTGACGTTTTTGTAAACGAACCCATTGAAAACACCGCCCACTATATGTGCCAGAAGGCTGGCAAGTGGGATGCCGGGTTCAGCGATGCCGGCCAGCAAGCCAATAACGATACCGCCAATAGGACCGGTTAAAGATGCGCCGATGGAGGTGAAGATCTCACGAGGGTCGGTTACGACCGGGGTGCCGGGGATCGGGATAGTTACACCTGCTAAAACAAGTGCAAGAGCTGCGCCGCCAAATGCGGCTGCCATACCTACCTGCCGGGCAGATAGGAGTGGTTTCTTGGTACTTTCAACTTTATTTGCCATAATTAATTCTCCTTTTTCTTAAAAAATTGTTAATAATAATGAACTTTGGTTCATAGACTATGGATACTCATCACCTCCTTAAAGGTTATTTTGGAAATTCCCTTATAAAAAGCGTGCTCTCTATCTTTCGAGAGGTCACCGAAACATTTTATTAAAGTGCTGTTTAAAGTTGATCTAGTGTAAATAAAAAAGCCGCCTATTTGGTTTCAGGAGGCTTTGCGTTACTCTCTTTTATCTATGTGATTCTAACTTAGAACGCAGCCTTCCTTCAACTTTATTTTGCCCATGTACATAAAAATGTACAGGGCGCTGGTAATGATGATGCTGAGGACGACAAAGATAGTTTTTATTTCCATAATTTTGTTTATATGACTTTCGTCCTAATGATAGGGACTATTATACATGTTAACGTAAAATCGTCAATGAGATCTCGTGTGTTTATTCTTGTTCACAAGCAGGAGGATTCAATTGTTGAGCAGTTTGTTTCTTATTGAGATTAATTATTGTTAATTAAATACTCTATAAATTTCTGTGAGGAAAAAAATATTAAAAAACTGGCATTCTTATTCAAGAAAAGCTGAGCAGGCTTGCTGCATGACTAAAAAAATTTGTTTCTGAAACGAATATTTATTAGACTGTCACGTTTTGTTAAGTGGTTCAGCAGTCGCGGTTGTAATATCCTTTTAAATACTCCTTCAGAACCTGGCCGGTATAAGACGCTTTTACTTCACACACCTCTTCTGGAGTACCGCACGCAACCAGCTGTCCACCTCGGTCGCCTCCCTCAGGGCCCAGATCGATGATATAGTCCGCTGTTTTGATGATGTCGAGGTTATGCTCGATGATCAGTACGGAATTTCCGCTGTCAACTAATCGCTGGAGGACCTCAACGAGTTTATGCACGTCAGCGGCGTGCAGCCCTACAGAGGGCTCATCCAGAACATACAGCGTTTTACCGGTTGCCTGCCGAGATAGTTCCTTTGACAGCTTTACGCGCTGCGCTTCGCCGCCGGAAAGAGTTGTTGCAGTCTGACCGATGCGAATATAGCCCAATCCGACGTCAGACAGTGTTTGCAGCCGGCGGACGATACGTGGAATATTGCCGAAGAAATCCAGCCCGCGTTCCACAGTCATATTGAGAATATCTGAAATCGATTTGCCCTTGAACTTTACCTGCAGTGTTTCACGATTGAAACGCGCTCCGTTGCACACGTCGCAGGGAATATATACATCCGGCAGAAATTGCATTTCAATCTTAAGCTGCCCATGCCCCTGGCACGCTTCGCAGCGTCCGCCGTGCACATTGAAGGAAAATCGTCCGACACGATAGCCGCGCATCTTGCTTTCAGGTAATTCCACAAACAATTTTCTGACTTCATTCCACACACCGGTATAGGTTCCGGGATTAGAGCGTGGTGTGCGCCCGATAGGGGATTGGTCGATACTGATGATTTTATCCAAATACTCTGTCCCTTTTATCTCCTCATGTTTACCAGGGTTAGTGCGCGCGCGATTAAGTGTATGTGCGAGAGACTGGTAAAGGATATCTACCATCAGGGTGGATTTTCCAGATCCGCTTACTCCGGTGATGCATACTAGTTTGCCAAGCGGAATAGTTACGTTAATATTCTTGAGATTATTTGCTTGTGCGCCAATTATTTCAAGATGCATTCCGTTTCCGGTCCGCCTTTTATCTGGCAGCGGGACGGTTTTTCGACGAGCCAGATACGCGCCAGTTAACGAGGTGGGATGGTTGATGATGGTGTCAACGGTTCCCTCGGCGATCACCTCGCCGCCGTGTTCACCTGCGCCGAGACCGAGGTCCACAATCCAATCAGCGGTGCGGATTGTTTCTTCATCATGCTCAACTACCAGCACTGTATTGCCCTGGTCACGCAATTCTTCCAATGTAGCCAGCAGCCTTGCGTTGTCTCTGGCATGTAAACCAATTGAGGGTTCATCTAGGACGTATAAAACACCCATCAGCCGCGATCCGATCTGAGTGGCCAATCGGATGCGCTGAGCTTCTCCGCCTGATAGAGTTGCCGCGGAACGTTTCAGAGAGAGATAATCTAGCCCAACGTTGACCAAGAATTTCAAACGGTCACGAATCTCTTTAAGGACTTGATTCGCGATTGCCTGATTACGTTCATTTAAAGGAGAATCCTTTTCCATGAGAAATTCAACCCACGGCAGTGAGCGTTCTACTGGCCAGCCAGTAACTTCCATAATATTTTTTCCGTCGATGGTGACAGCAAGGGATTCTACCCGTAAACGATCACCGTGGCAGGTTGGACATGGGGAATAATTCATGAATTCTGATATTTTTGAACGGATGTAATCGGAGTGGGTTTCTCGATACCGCCGCATCAGGTTTGTGATGACACCTTCCCAACTCTTCTTAATTTTAGATCGATATGTTCTTCCTACCAGATCCATTTCAATTTCTTTCCCGTTGGACCCGTAGAGAATAATATCTAATTTATCTTCTGGGATCTTATTAATTGGCATGTCCAGGCTAATTTTGTATGATTTAGCGGTTGCAGAAAGTAATTGCCAGTAGTACTTTTTGTTTTCCCGGGAGTCATTCCACTCCATACCAGAAATTGCCCCATCATTGAGTGAGAGGTTTTTATCCGGGATTAGCAAATCAGGATTGATCTCCTGCCTGAATCCCAGACCCTGGCAGTCAGGGCATGCGCCATGTGGAGTGTTAAATGAGAAATTACGAGGCTCAATTTCCGGCAAACTGACACCATGTTCTGGGCACGCAAGACCTTCAGAATAAAACATGTCCTGTGGGGGATTAGTGGATAAATTATTTACTATAAGATATCCATCGCCGAATTTTAGGGAAGTTTCTACCGAATCTGTTAGACGGCTAATGAAGGATTGGTGTTCCTTTTCATCTCCTGAGTTGGGGACAACGATTCGATCGACGACAGCCTCGATGTTATGGATCTTATACCTGTCTAAAGATATCTTCTCATCCAGGCTGATCACTTCACCATCAACACGCACACGCACAAAACCCGCTTTTCTAATTTCCTCAAAAACTGCCTGATATGTACCCTTTCTTCCTCTAATGATTGGTGCAAGAATGAGTAGTTTGCTTTTAGGAGGAAGAGTAGAAATGATGTCAACAATCTCTTGGGCGGATTGCTTAACCACTTCATTCTTACAGATTGGGCAGTGTGGGATACCAATACGGGCATACAATAACCGCAGGTAATCATAAACTTCAGTGACGGTGCCGACGGTTGATCTGGGATTTCGGGAGGTGGCTTTTTGGTCAATAGATACAGCGGGTGATAATCCTTCTATATAATCTACATCTGGTTTACTCATCTGTCCGAGAAATTGGCGGGCATAGGCAGAGAGTGATTCTACATAACGGCGCTGACCCTCGGCAAAGATCGTGTCGAATGCCAATGAGCTTTTCCCTGATCCAGATATACCTGTAATGACAACCAGCTTATCACGCGGCAATTCGACAGTAATGTTTTTTAAGTTATGAACGCGAGCCCCGACAACACGAATCTTATCCTGCTGCATTAGAAAGCCTCTCTAATTAGAACATAATACCTATTCAATTGATGTAATTTCAAATTATAACATCCCTGTTCCCTGGCCCATTCCCATAAAAAACTCCCCCATGATGATTAATGGGGGATATATTCTATTGAGAAGTGTTTCAAAAGTGTTTAATTTGCGTGGTATTTATCCATATCTTCGTCTTCACGCAGCCCTTCCCAGGGATAATATTCAGTTCCACTTGATGCTTTCCGTATCTTTGGGTCACTTGAATATAATCCGCCTTTTTCAGGTGGAATCAGATCAGCAATGTGTTTCATGATTTCATGGCCAATCTCATCCAATTGCTTACGGCGATCATATCTGCTGCCAGAAGTGGAAAAAGGTCCGAATGGTTTTCCAATTTTGACTTTGACTCTGGGGCGTTTGAATTTTCTTAAAGACGGAAATAATTTTGGAAACCCCACTAAACCAATTGGGATAATCGGGGCACCAGAGTTTGCGGTGAGCAATGCGGCACCAGGTCGGGCAGGCCTGAGAATCTGAGCCCATGATCCGCCTTCTGGAAAGATTCCAACTACTCCACCATTTCCCAGAATTCTCTGGGCTTGCTTAAGTGCATAGGTTGAGCCGGTTCCACGATAAACAGGCAGATATCCCCATAACCTTGGAATGAATTGGACGATCTTTGGTGCATGTGGTGTCACTGCGCCGCCAATAAAATCCATTGGCCAGGGAGCCACACTAATGAAAGCGGGAGGATCAAGGAAACTAAAGTGATTACCGACCATGATCAAGGGGCCAGATTTGGGAAAGTTCTCTTC
>CAZILY010000043.1:8745-10429 GCA_964540175.1 uncultured Pelolinea sp.
AAAGGCATGAGACCGACCAGAAGGAAAAGGACCAGCGTGATGAGGGCAAATCTGTGCCCAATCTGTTCGGAAACCACCAGTGCGCTCGCATTACCTGTGGTTACAAGGTCAGCTTTTACCAAACTGCTCATTACCCAGGTGGAGATGCCAGTTGCTGCTAAACCCATCACACCAGGACCGATAAAGGATGACGTGCGTCCAGCAAGGGAGAAGAAACCGTAAAACTCTGCGCTTTTGCCATCTGGCGCGAATACACTTACCATCGTCCTGCTTAGGGATTGAACGCCAGCCATAGCGTAACCCGCTAACGCACCAACAAGGAAGAAACCCAGTTTATTCGGCATGAACATCATACCAAATACTGCGATGATCATCAGAATCAGGGATTGGACGAGACTTCTCTTTAGACCGATTCTTTCACTTAAGATACCGTATACCAAAGCACCGATAACATTTGTGACTTGAACGATGATTACAAAAATGATCATTTCGATTTTGTTTAGACCATATATGACTGCGCCAATGATCCCCGCAAAAGTAAGGGCGGCGATGATCCCATCATTGTAGATCAAAAGTGCGACCATGAATTTAATAAATTCTTTGAAATCTTTAACGGATTGAAGTGTGTTTTTAATGCGGTCCAACGCGACTCGGAAATAGCTTTTTCCTTCTTTATCTTGTGGTTTGTGGTCTTCTTTGATCCAAAAGAAAGCGGGAAGTGCAAAAATGACAAAATAAACTGCGGTAATTACCAGTGAAAACCGAACGATAAGTGTATTTCCTGGATTTAATTGGATGAGAGCTAATACTATCAACAGGCAAATGATACCCCCAACAGAACCAACCGCCCATCCGTTGCCGGAAACTCTGGCAATTTCATCTTTATCGGCGACATCAGTTAACAGTGCGTTGTAGAATACCTGCCCCCCTCTGTACCCAATTTCAGCGATGATGAAGAGAACCATTCCCAAGAGTACATCCCCTTTTTCAACAAAGAACAGCAGACCAGTGAATATGGTTGCGATTGCAGTCATAATAAATAGGAGTGTTTTTTTCCTCCCGGAATAGTCAGCCAGGGCCCCGAGAAATGGTGAGATGACAGCGACCACCAGCATGGAAATAGTTAACGATAAACCCCATAGAGCGGATCCTTCAGCGGAACCGACTACAGATTGTTTGAAATACGCGGAGTACACAGCTAGTAAGACAACTGCAGCATAGGCTGAATTACCAAAATCGTAAAGATACCAGCCCCATTGTGCTCTTTTTTTCTGTTTATTATCACCATTTTTTGCCATAATTAATTCCTTTTTGAGTGAGATATATTTGCCTATTCTAACACTTACATTAACACTAAGAAAAAATAGTTAGTTGCGCTGTAAATCGATCAAAAACATTAATGATTCTCGTTTTCTTCCCGTATGTGTAAGGCAAAGTACATCTTTGATAAGGAAAATTCAATCAAGAACCCTGGAAGAATGATTAAATTCAGAAAAACTTTTATGGAAGACGCACAAATTATTCAAGGAGTGGCACTGTCTATATTAATGAATCGAAACATTATTTTGATTTAGAGACATTGCTTGCATGGTTGCCCTGCCCGATGCCGAAATAGGTAAAACCAATTTCGCGCAGGGTCTTACTATCCCATTGATTGCGTCCGTCTACCAAAACAGGAGTGCGC
>CAZILY010000044.1:0-7522 GCA_964540175.1 uncultured Pelolinea sp.
ACCATGCATGCCACGTTACCCGCGCTGGTAAGTGGTCTCTCTGGTAAAAATATTGGGAAGGGAATGAGCATTTGGATGGTGGGTGGTGAATTGGGGACCATGATTGGTCCAATTCTTATAACTGCCGTTGTCGCAATATTCTCTATGCAGGCAACCCCCTGGCTCATGCTTGGTGGAATTGTCTTTTCATTAGTAATAAGTTTCTTACTAAAAGACCTTCCTAACTATAGTTCACCTGCTAAGCAGCAATCAAAAATCCCCGTCAAAGACTTGTTAAAAATATTATTGCCCATGGCGGGCATCGTCAGCTCCCGTGCTATCCTTGGGACATCATCACAGCTCTATCTGCCAGTTTTCCTGATTGAGAATGGTGCCAGTGTCTGGTTTGCAGGCATCTCTCTCAGTTTTCTAATGGGAATTGGAATAATTGGCACAATTCTTGGCGGATCCCTAAATGATCGACTGGGTTACAGGATTACAATGATTATTTCACTGGTTTTATCAGCATTTTCAATGTTGGCTTTCTCTACATCGCAAGGATATCTTCAATTAGCGTTTCTGGGTATCCTCAGCATAGCCTCTCTTATGGTTTTGCCGGTTGGTATGGCAATAATGCAGCGGGGTTTCCCTGAAAACAGATCCCTCGCAAATGGCTCTTATTTAGCCATGTTTTCCGCGATTAATGCGTTGGCAGGAGTTGCAACAGGGTATATGTATGACCAGATCGGCGGGCAGCAAACTTTCTTCTGGAGTGGATGGATCGCGTTTTTAGGAATACCATTCATTTTCCTGCTACCAGGAGAAAATAAAATTCATAACAACATATAAAGAGGTTCTTATGACCACTCTGCTCTACCAGACAGATAGTTATCTAAAAATATTTTCCGCTAAAGTGGTTAACGTCACAGCGGATGCCCATGCCATCCTTCTTGATCGAACCGCGTTTTATCCCGGCGGCGGCGGGCAAGTATACGACAAAGGAATTATTGAATTTAAGGGAAATAAAACTATTCTCAAACGTGCTAAATACAGTCCCGATGGAATTCTTCATATACTCGAAGAGGGTGAAACGTTGCCAAAGGTTGGATATGAGATAACCGGAATCCTCGATTGGGATCAGCGCTATAAAGTTATGCGCACCCATACCGCCATGCACATTTTATGCGGAACAATATTTCGGGATTATGGCGCGCTCGTAACTGGTGGAAACATGGAACCGCTCAAAGGGCGAATGGATTTTGAATTTGAGAATCTGACCAAAGATCTTGTGTCTGTGATTGAAAGTGCGATCAACAAAGAGGTTGCAGCTGCACGAGATATACACGTTGCCATCCATTCACGTGAAGAAGCTTTTAAAATCCCAGATCTTATCCGCACAAAGATCAATCTACTTCCTCCGCATATAAAAGAAATACGTACGATTGAGATCGTTGGCCTTGACCTTCAGGCAGATGGTGGTACGCACGTGAACAACACCTCTGAGGTTGGCACAATCCACATCACCGATTACAAAAGCAAAGGCAAGATCAATAAACGCCTTTATATCGAATTGGAGCCTTAATAGTACAGTAACCTTTACTAATATTAAGGGTTGTATATCGTGCGGGAAAAAACCTGCACGATATACATATATAAAGGTGAATTATGCTAAAAATTGTGATGGATACAGCCGGTGATCTACCTGAGGGTTGGAAGGAAACATATAACATTGATATGATTCCAATCAACATCATCCATAATGGGAAAACATACCTCCAGGGAATTGATATAGGCTATGAAGATTTTTACCAGATGGTTGAAGAAGAAGGAGCTATTCCATCTACATCTCAGCCATCACCTTATCAATTCGCCGAGTTTTACAAACAGATCGCAAACAAAGATGACCAAATCTTGTCCATCCACGTCACCGAAAAACTTTCCGGCACTATGGACTCATGCAATCAAGCCGCCAAGGAATTAAAAAATAAACTCAATATCACTCCATTCGATTCCGCTTCTGGTTCACTAGTCATGGGCTTGATGGCAAAAGAAGCCCGCGTCATGGACCAAAATGGTAAATCTCTACCTGAAATCATTAAAAGGCTTGAAAGAATTAGAGATCAGCATAGATTAATTTTTACCCTTGACACATTGAAGTTCGCCAGCATGAGCGGCCGCGTAAAACACCTGCAGGCGACTTTGGCAGCTTTATTGAAAGTAAAGCCTATCATTGAACTTAGAAAAGGCATTCTTGAAATGGGTGAGAAAGTACGCTCCCGCACCCGGTCCATTGACCTCTTGCTTGATAAGATGGAGAAAACATTTGGGGATCAGCGCATTATGGTAGGTATCGTATATGCTCGAGATAAACAATCTGGAGTTGACCTGCTCCAGCGCGTCATTGAACGCTTCAACTGCACAGAAGCCATTTTAACCGAACTTTCTATTTCACTTGCTGCTCACTTCGGACCCGGAACACTTGGTCTTGCTGCTTATCCCGTTGAGGACTAATTACACAAATATCGTTAATTAATTTTCTCTTAGTATTTAAAGAACACGTCCTCTATTCTCGAAAAGGATTTGTGATAAGTATCACATTTGGCCATAATCAATATGCCGAAAGCAGTACTTTTCAACGCCGCCTTCAATAAGATTAGTAAAATGTCTATTTTTCCCCGAGCGATTTCACCGTACCCATCCCACTAATCTCCGTGCTGAGATTTGGGCTTCCATAATACTGCAAGTTTCCTATACCACTCAGGACAACATCCAATTCGTTTTCCACCCAAAGTACAGCTTTTCCTGTGCCGGATATTTCGATTCCTGCCTTATTGCTCTCAAGATCTCCCGCATCATAGTTTCCCGCCCCGCTCAGTTCAATTTGTTGATCTTCCACACTGCCCCCAATTTCCACATTGCCTAAACCACTAATATCAAGATTCAACGAGTCAGCCTGCAAATCTCTAATATTCGCACTTCCAGCACCACAGATCTCTAAATTCAAATTTGGAGTTTTTAATGCTTCAATTTCGATGTTTCCAAGTCCGCTTAATTCAATTCTTTCTAAATTTTTTACAGTCAGATGAAAGATAATTTCTTCAGTCGGATCAATACTCACAAAATCATCCACACTCAAGCGCAGATTTCTGCCATAGACATCGCTTTTTAGATATTTGATAATATTATCTTCCGCCGTAACCTCAAGCGACTCTTTGCTCCCTTGTTCAATAACCAATGTCCCGATACCATTCAATTCCACCACTGTAAACCCTGGTATGGGGCGTGTCTCTGTAATAATTTCTCCGGATCCCAGCACTCTCGTGTATCTGACCGGGAAAATACATCCGCTGGTTAAAACAGTAAGTGTCAATATTAAAAATGCTTTTAATTTCCTCATTTTTCTTCTCAAGAATCAGAATAGCCGCAACCAATCCGTTCCAAAGATGATCGAAGCAGCAATCCAAATGAAGAGGATGACTAGAACAGTACCGCAGCCGCACCCCATGCAGGATCCGCTTTTGTAACCAAATCGCTCTTGCAGCCAATCAAAAACCTTATCCAATAAAAAAAGCTTTAATAAACCTGACAAACATCCTGAACGTCGATTATCCATTATTTCTTCCTTTCTGCTAATGTCTACGAAATTTTATATAAAGAGTTTCTTGATAATTAGAAATAATTGCGAGATCATGGATACACAATTAAAATAAACTCTCCTTTTTTATCTTTCATGATTTGAAGAATATGCTCTGCCGTATCATGCATTATTTTTTCACTAGGCAGTGTGAGGTCAAAAGCCAGAGAAATAATCCGTGTTTTTCCAAAAGTATCTATTACTTCCGAAAGTAACTGGGATAATCTGTATGGTGCATCCATTAATATTATCGGAATTTGCATCTTCTTTAAAGTTCCCAATTTTTGACTTCTAATATCTTTCTTTCGCGGGAGAAATCCAACAAAATAAAACTCTTCCATAGGCAGTGGGGAAATTGAAATAGCCGCCATCAAAGACGATGGACCGGGAACAGGAATCACCGGTATACCCTTCCTCATAGATAACCGAATTAATTCCGTGCCTGGATCGGCAAAAGCAGGAGTTCCGCAATCTGATATCAAAGCATAACGCTTGCCTTGAGTTAATTCCTTAGCGATCATCCGGGACTCTTCTTTTTCATTGTGTTCATTCAGCAGGATAAGCTCTTTTTCAGTTATCCCTATTTTTTTAAGGAGGGTACTGCCCCGTCGATATTCCTCAATGATAACCGCATCAACTTCAGCCAACACATCCAATGCGCGGAGAGTGATATCCCGATAATTACCAATTGGGGTGGAAACAATAAATAAGCAACCTTCCATTTTAATTAACCTTCTTTCAAGGTGGAGCCATCCTTACCTTTTATGTTAGTCTTATTATTCTATTTTATATTTTACTTTTTTTATATTAGAATTAATATCTCTTACAATAAAATATATCACTACATTAATGATATGTTCCTGTGATTTGTTGTTGACAATACAGAAGATTAATATTAGCATATACTAATATTAATAATTAAGTGTTACGAAAGGATCAAAATGGTATCTTTTTTAGAGCAATTTAATCCAATTATTCAATCTTTATTTGCGACTTCTTTCACCTGGGGAGTTACTGCGCTGGGTGCAGCAGGTATTTTCTTATCAAAAGAAGTCAGCCGCAAACTGATGGACGGCATGCTGGGTTTTGCTGCAGGCGTCATGATCGCCGCCAGTTACTGGTCATTATTAGCACCCGCAATCGAAATATCAGAAAATTTAGGGCTAGTTCCTTATATTCCACCAGCGATCGGTTTCTTGCTCGGCGGAGCTGTATTATGGCTGATTGATAAAATTATCCCACACCTGCACTTGAACCTTCCAATCTCTTCTGCAGAAGGAATTAAAACATCCTGGCAAAGAAGCATTCTTTTAGTTTTAGCCATTACACTGCATAACATTCCGGAAGGGATGGCTATTGGTGTCGCATTTGGTGCCGCAGCTGCTGGTATTCCAGGAGCAAGTTTAACCAGCGCAATTGCGCTTTCCATAGGTATTGGCATTCAGAATTTCCCCGAAGGGTTAGCGATATCCGCCCCCCTCAAACGTGAAGGTTTGTCCAGGAGAAAAAGCTGGTGGTACGGACAGCTTTCTGCAATTGTTGAACCCATAGGCGCAGTGATAGGCGCTGCTGCCGTTATCCTAATGCGGCAGATACTTCCATACGCACTCGCTTTCGCTGCTGGTGCAATGATCTTTGTGGTAGTTGAAGAATTGATCCCTGAATCTCAAGCAGGGTCAGATACAGATGTCGCTACAGTAGGTGCTATGGTTGGATTTACAATCATGATGATTCTTGACGTAGCTTTAGGATAATACCTGAGTTGTTAAAAAAAGCATCAAAACTTTCCCGTGCAGCGATCCTCGTCGCGTTTAGCTTCGGCATCAATAAACTAATCGCCATCTTGAGGCAATTAATCATTGCCCGCCAATTTGGCCTCTCCTCAGATTTGGACGTATTCAATGTCGCCAACAATATCCCCGATATGCTTTATTCCCTCATTTCTGGCGGCGCGCTAGCCGTTGCTATTATCCCGGTACTGACCGAAGTGATGACCCGCGAGAACCGGAGTGCCGCCTGGCGAATATTCAGCCAGATAGCAAATATCGCCTTTTTTGTCACAGCTGTTCTGTCCGCGTTAGTAGCCATTTTTTCCTGGCCGCTAGTACAGCATCCTTTAGGTATTGCGCCTGGATTTGACATCAGCCAACAAACTCTCGTTGTGCATCTTATGCGTATGAACCTGATTGGAACACTAATCTTTTCGATGGCTGGGTTGTTAATTGCTGGTTTACAGGCAAACCAGCATTTCCTGCTGCCCGCATTGGGACCAATTCTGTATAATATTGGGCAGATCTTCGGAGCAGTTTTTTTATCACCTGAAAGTGGGTACACGATTGGCTCCTTCACTCTCCCCACCATGCAGCTGGGAATCGACGGGCTTGTATATGGTGTGCTGATAGGGTCCGCTCTTTATTTCATCATCCAGATACCCGGCTTGATCATGTACCAATTCAAATGGTCTCCAACGGTTAACTTCAGTGACCCTGATGTTCAAAAAATCTTGGCCATGCTCGGTCCCCGAGTTGTAAGCATGTTGTTTTATCAGCTTACTTTTATCGCCCGCGACAATATTGCGTCTCATCTTACACTGGGATCAGTAACCGCTCTTACTTACGGTTGGATGATCCTCCAAGTACCAGAAACACTGATTGGCACCGCAATCGGAACAGCCCTCCTCCCTACATTGTCCGAGTTTATTGCGAAAGAGGATATGAAGAGATTTACGGAGACCATTCAAAACGTAGGGCGAGTTCTAATTGCTCTTGCTTTACCCGCAGCAATCCTCTTGTTCACTTCGTTAGAACCCTTCCTTGCATACGCATTCGGTTTTAATACCTCCGGAACCAACCTGTTGATCGGCGTTACTCGTGCATTTCTGGTTGGCTTGGTAGGGCATGTTTTCCTGGAATTAGGCGCCCGAATATTTTTCGCTCAGCAAAATGCCAGGATACCTCTAATTGGAGCAGGAATAAACCTCTTCCTATTTATCATCTCTGGCATTTTATTGTCTAATCTATATGGAGCTGTTGGTGTCGGTCTTGCAGATGCAATCGCATTCAGCGGACAGGCATTGTTCTTAATGGGAATCTTCAAAATACGCCTTATCAAAAGTGGAAAAGTACAACTTCGATTAATAACATTCCTGAAAAAATTCTTCCCAAAAAAAGAAATGTTGGTCACTCTCCTTCGCTCCTTTGCTGGAAGCTTGTTTGGAGGGATCGCGATTTGGTTGGTGATCAATTTTCTTCAATTTAATTTGAATGATCTTTATCTCGGTGTATTTGCCGCTTTTATTGGAGGATTGATAACAATTCCATTTATCATCCCGGAATTACGTTTGTTCCTCAAACTCTAAAATTACAAAAAAGGTATAATAACGCGCATGGTTAGCAAGAAGTTAGAAGACACACAGCCCATTTCCACCAATTCTTCAGAAGAATCGGCCGAAATCAATATAAACACATCCACCCTCAGCGATACGCAATCTTTTCGCGTTAAACCAAAACGGTGGAAATCAATCTTTTTTGGATTGTTATTAATCATATTATTTTCTATTGGCGGCGGCAGCATTGGTTATTTCAGTGGTATCCAACAGCGGATCTCACGAGAAAATCAGGAAGTGATCACTCAGGCAGCGCTGCATTTTCAATATGGAATTCAAGCATTAGACACTGGAAACTACGATTTAGCTCGCATCCAACTTGAGTATGTGCTGCAGATATATCCGGATTTTCCAAATATTAAAGAAAAATACACTGAGGTAATGGTGAAATTAGCAAGCACATCTTTACCTGACGAGCAGGTTATTGAGCCTACCCAAACAGTGGATACTCGTGGGGCAGAAACATTGTTTAACCAGGCATTACAGGCAATACAAACACTGCAGTGGCCGCTCGCAATCCAAAC
>CAZILY010000044.1:7622-10372 GCA_964540175.1 uncultured Pelolinea sp.
GACAAAACTATTTCGTGCTCCTATTTTTTGATCGCGATTAGATCATGCATCAATGCGCCGGTTACGTGAGTATTAACAAAAACTCCAGGTTCAATAGTACCCTGCACCAATACCATCCCGTCAATCTCTGGCGCATCACGGTATGAACGGCCAATGGAGATTCCATCTCCATTGCCTTCGATGAGAACCTGTATATCCTGATCAATGAATGCTTGATTTTTCTTCAGAGAGATTCCTTCCTGCACCCGAGCAAGATTCTGGATACGCTCATTTTTTACTTCTTCCGGAACATCATCTTCCATCTGAAACGCAAAAGTTCCCTCTTCGTGATAATAAGGAAAAATTCCCACATGGTCAAATTTTATTTCTTCAATAAAATTAATCAATTCCTGAAACTCTTGTTGTGTTTCACCAGGGAAACCAACAATAAACGTAGTACGCAGTGCTAAATTCGGCATAGCAGATCTCATTTTCTGAATGGTCCGCTTTACTTTACCCATATTTGAAGGGCGATGCATACGTTTTAAAATATCCGGATGAGCATGCTGGAGAGGAATATCCAAGTAAGGTAATACCTGAGCGCTCGCTTCCATTACCTCGATTAACCTATTGGAAATAGATCCTGGAAAAGTATACATTATCCGAATCCACGGAATATCTTTAACATTTTCAATCAAAGACGATAATAATAACGGGAGGCCATCTTTATAACCCATATCGCGTCCATAAACCGTGGAATCCTGCGCAACCAAAATGATTTCCTGCATTCCCATCTTTTCTAATTGCTGGGCATCTCTAAGAATGTCCTGTACTGGCCGGCTGACCATCGGTCCTTTTATCAAGGGTATCGCACAATAGCTACAGCCCCGGTCACACCCATCCGCAATTTTCAGATAGGCACTTTTCCCTTGAACAGCATATCGTGGTATTTCATCTGGTCCCGGTAAAATTGAAGCCGTTTCAGGGAAATAAAAATAAGGGGTAGATGGATCTCTATCTAAATGCCGGACGACCTTAATTATTTCCCCCCACCGCCGCGTGCTAATAGCCGCATCCAGCCCACTTATGATTTCTTTCAGATGTGTTTTCTCTCTTTCACTCATGCAGCCTGCTGCAATTAGAAATTGACCCTTCCGTTTCTTTTCCGAATATTCTTGTAAGATTTGGATCGATTCCATTTTTGCCGGTTGAATAAAACCACATGTATTTACGATGATCACATCGGAATCTTCGGGATTTATGCTTGGCTGAAGGCCTGAAGATTTAAGTACTTTCTCCATCGAATGTGAATCAACTGTGTTTTTTGCACACCCTAAGGATTCAATATAAAAAGATTTGATTTCGTTGGTCTGAGACATAAGTATTGAAAATTTTATCATCATCTTGAAAACGATTGCCATCATAATTAATCATTTAAATTTAAATTTTTCTTTACATCTCGAGACACAAGAATAAGCTATAATTTCCTGCTAGGAGCAAAAATAATTATGAGCAAAATTTGTGTGATCGGAACTGGATATGTAGGTTTAGTAACTGGTGTGTGTTTCGCTGAACTTGGAAACGAGGTACTGTGCCTCGACATCAATGAAAAACGTATCAATGAATTAATAAATGGCATAATGCCAATTTATGAACCTGGTTTAGAGGAAATAGTAGATCGCAATGTAAAAGCAAAACGGCTTATCTTCACAACCAATTATGAAACTGCATTAAACCAGGCGGAATTTGCTTTTATAGCAGTCGGCACACCTTCCGGTGTGGACGGAGAAGCAGACTTACAGTATGTACGCAATGTAGCCGAGAAAATCGCTGAGGTAGTTGACCACCCCATTATTGTGGTCAATAAATCAACTGTTCCTGTTGGCACCGGAGATTGGGTAGCTGACATCATCAAGAAAAAACGCGGATCCAATAAATTAGTTTTTTCAGTAGTTTCAAATCCTGAGTTTTTGCGTGAGGGAAGTGCAATCAGTGATTTCATGCAGCCTGATCGAGTGGTACTTGGTTCATTAAATCGAACTGCAGCAGAGAAGGTTGCCAAATTATATAGTTCCTTACGTTCTCCTATTTTAATCACAGATCTGCGAACAGCCGAAATGATCAAATACGCCTCAAACGCTTTCCTGGCGACAAGAATTTCTTTTATTAATGAAATAGCCAATATTTGCGATGAGCTGGGTGCTGATGTTAGGGAAGTAGCCGATGGAATGGGGTTAGATAAACGTATCGGCCGCAGTTTCCTTGATGCTGGAATAGGTTGGGGTGGTAGCTGCTTTCCAAAGGACGTAAAAGCTCTTGCTCATATGGCTGTTCTTCATAACAGCCAACCTCAATTACTGCAAGCGGTTATGGACATCAACCGAAATCAAAGGCGACGTATAGTTTATAAACTACGCAATATCCTCAATGGATCCCTTTGTGATAAGAGAATCGGAGTTCTTGGTCTATCCTTTAAACCAAATACAGATGATATGCGTGAAGCACCAGCTACGGAAATTATCCATTTACTGCTCAATGAATCTGCAATTGTTCAAGCATATGACCCACAGGCGATGGAAAATGCAGCCAAAGAACTCCCAAAAATCACATTATGCAAGGATCCTTACGAAACTGCAACAGGAGTGGATGCACTCATTTTAACAACTGAATGGAACGAATTCAAACAACTGGATTTTAAGAAGATTTTTAGCCTTATGCGCACTCCTGTTTTGGTAGACGGACGCAATCAATGGGATAGTAAGACCCTGCGC
>CAZILY010000045.1:0-10255 GCA_964540175.1 uncultured Pelolinea sp.
ATAAGTGACGCACCAGGGAATTGAACCCTGAACCTACTGATTAAGAGTCAGTTGCAAATGGTATACACTATGCGCTTGTTTTTTTATGGTTCAAGAACCATTAACCTGTCCCCTTAATAATCACAATTTCAAGTGTTGCTTTTCTTTCTTTTGATCAACATCGCACACCAAACTATCAAGCCGAGGATCATCAAACCCAGGTCCGCGGCTTGATACAGAATATCTTGTCGATTGATTTGAAAATACAATATTTATGTTTATACGATACCATAAAAAACAATATTGATTTTAAATTGAATAACCGAATTACCAGAGAATTAATCTCAAAAAGCAGAGATAAAATATCCTGTTTTCTAACAGACAAGTAATTAAAATTATTTATTCTATCCAATCATATTGCTAGTTTCTTCTTACAGTACAATATAAATTATTTAAAAATGAGGTATATAGATTGGCCAATTTTTATTTAGTTAGACATAGAACCCCGGGTTGGGTTGAAGATCAGGTCCTGCACGGTATCACTGATATCCCTTTAAATATGAAGGGCAAAATTCAGGCAAAAGAAACTACCCGGTCATTAAGAGAATACGGCGCAAGGAAAATCTATGAGCTCGATTAAAGCAGTAATCTGGGATCTGGCCGGGGTTATGCTCCATACTGTAAAGGGGACTTTCAATTCCCTGTTGGCGGAACGGCTGGGTGCTCCCCTCAGTGAAATTGATCGCTTAGTTTCATCGGAGGAAAATGACCTCTGGGATTTGGATGAGCTCGATGATGATGCTTATTATACTTTTCTCCTTAAAGGGTTGAAAATGCCGATGGAAAAAATGTCAATCATCAGAAAGCACGTGTTGGATGATTTTTATATTGATCAGGAGATGCTCGCGTATGTCAAAAAGATCCAGAAATCATTCACCACCGCGCTCCTGACAAACTTTCCAGCACATGTGCATGATTTTATGAAGACTGACTGGATCGTGGATGGCGCGTTTGACTATATGATTGCTTCATGCGATGTCAAACTTCTAAAACCAGACCCCGCAATTTACATGCTTACGCTGGCGCGCATTGGCTGTTTGGCGGAAGAATCTGTGTTCATAGATGACCGTGAGATTAATGTAAAAGCCGCGGAGAAACTGGGGATTAACAGCATCGTCTATCAGAGCCGATCACAAACAATTAATGACCTGGAAGCCATCCTGCAGAAGTAAAGTTCTTTATTCAAATTGTTTATAGAATTTTTCAACCACTTTCTTTATCTGCTGAATATCCGCACGATCCGCCACGATTTTCTGATTGATCACTGCGGCACGGTCACGCAAGTTCTTGTCACGCAAAACGCTGATCACTGCATTTGCAGCTGCATGCATATCCCGCGGCTCTACCAGCCAACCGTTCTTTCCATGATCAACCCATTCTTGCAGGGAGGCAATGTTTCCTACCACAGGGAAGCAGCCGCACGCAATCGCTTCCAGGAATGAGTTGGGAGTGCCGTCATGACTGGAGAGGGATATGTACACATCAGCGTTGGAATACAGCGCCCATAATTCACCCTGCGGTAAAAAAGGCAGTAGAGAAACACTTGCATTGATTCCCAAATTCCGCAGCCATTTTTCTGCATGGGGTTGTCCGCGCATACCAGTGCATACAAAATGGGCTTCTGGCACTTTTTTCAGAATAAATGGGATACTCTGAAAGAACACATCCTGATGAACACTCCCGGGGCGGAAACCGCGCGGATTGATAATTAACGGCACATTCACCGGTATTCCATATTTTTCTATGGACGAATTGTTCGCGGCTGCACGAATGACACGCAGATCCAGCCCACCGCACCCCGGTATTACAATGTGCGGAATCGATTCCCGCAGGCCCATATCCCCTGCCAGTTTAATGTCGCGGGCAGCATCTGCTATGAGTCCATCTGCGCGATCAAGCGCATCATGGGTTCGTAAGGCCATCAACTTTGATGTTTTTGCATGCAAAGTAAGATCATTTCCCCAGATTGAAATGATCAGGGGGATTTCTTTTGGCAGAGCCGCTGCCAGCATACCCTCAAATGGGATCCGAAGCGCGTGCACGATATCTGGATTGATCAGGTGTACATATTCTAGGAACTGTGCTTGATATCTGGGCATTAATAACGGTGTCAGAAACGCGCGTATGCGCATCAGCAGCGGGCGGAACAGCGCTACAAAACCACTAATTAGCGATGGCTTGCCCTGCCCTTTGCTCATTACCTGGCTGCCTGCCCATGAAGAGAAACCAACCGGCAGGAAAAACTGCCCTTCGATATCTGGAATTGGTTTATGTGGAAAGGTTGAGAGTAATATAACCTGATGGTTTAGGCCGCCAATCATTCGAATCCAGTTTTTTGTGATCGGACTGCGCCCATCAGCAACCAGCAGAATACGCAAATTAATCCTCCATAACCTTCTCGATCGCTTTTGAAAAAATCGCAACCATCTTTTCGAGATTGATCTCCTGGCTGACGATCCGGTAAGAGGCGCTCCCCTTCTTACGCAGTGTGGATATATCCGACAGCGCGGATGCCAGTGTATCTGTCAGCGCTTGTATGGAATCATCAACCAGAAGCCACCCATTTTCACCTCGTACAAGGTCCGCCTGAGTGCCATCAGCGATGCCTACGATAACCGGCAGCCCAAACGACATTGCCTCTTGAACAGCTAAGCCGCCAGTTCCCGGCATGACAAAAAGGTCAGCCAAACGTAAATGTTTAGCTAATTGCGTGCCGTGCTGGGCACCATAAAATCGGGTCTGGAGATAGATTTCATTAGCCAGATTTTCCAAAACAGTCCGTTGGGGGCCATCTCCTATTATCCATAACAATGGCTGAGCATCTGGCGGCAATGCAGCACAGGCGCGAATGAGAGTATCTACTTTTTTTCGCTTCTGCAAGCGCCCAACAAACACAACAACTGGTTTGGAACCCCTGAACGCAGGAGGACGCTCAGGCATAGGCAGGACTGGTTTGGGAGCAACTGCGTTGGGAGCCGTGAAAATACGGTTCCCGGGAAATCCGAGTGCTTCATATTCACGCGCACCCTGCGCGCTGTAAGTGATGAGAGCATCAAATTTTTGAATGAACCGTCTTCGAATGGACATGCGCAGCATAGATAAGCCGCCCCGTGAAATTGGGGATCCAAGCCCCCACCCAATCAATTTTCCATTCTTTTCCCGCATCCACCGCATTGCGGCAGGTGAATTTAAATAGCGCGGGTTGGCTTCCATGATCAACACATGCGGCTGTAAATCCGATAACCATTCCAGCAAGCCGGACTGCCAGCACAGGTAAAGTGGGCCAATAAAGAAATGGTGGTTTCCCCCTTTCCATATCTTCGCGGTTGTTGGTAATACGCCGCCGACCAGCGCCTCGTTTTTTCTGGGTTCACCAGCGAAAACACCCACATTTCCGCTAAATTCATTTGCCAATGCGTCAAACAGCGGTACGCGGTATGAGGGCAGCACTCGCTGCATCACTCCGATCCGAATTTGGGTATGTTCATTCATGGGATCACCTCAACGCTCGAACCGGATACGGTCTTGGTAACTTCAATTCTGGAAGGGAATGCATCTTTTAATTCTTCAAGATGTGTAATGATAAGGATTTTTTCAAAATCAGGATTAACCAAATTGATCGCCTCGACCAAACGCTGCCGCCCTTCAGCATCCTGGCTGCCAAATCCTTCATCAATAACCAGTGTTTGAAGGCGTGCGCTGGACCGCTGCGCCAGAACACGGGAGAGCGCCAACCGAATGGCAAAGTTTATCCGAAACGCCTCGCCGCCAGAAAACAATTCGTATTCCCGGCTGCCTGCACCATCCCGGATAATTATGTCTAATGTTTGTCTCTTATCCTCACGTTTTTTGTCACGATATTCACGCTGGGTCTCAAAGCTTACTGACATCGCGCCATTACTCAAACGATCCAATATCTCATTAGCCTGCGTTTCAATCTGCGGGAGCGACTGCTCGATCAGCAGCGCAGGGATACCATTTTTTCCAAACGCCACCTCTAACATTTTCAGTCGAGCAACCTGAAGGTTGTCTTCAATGATCTTGTTTTCAATCTGCACCTTTCTCTTACGCAGCACTTTGAGCACATCGACAGCCTGTTTCGCGCCGCCCACCTGTAAACGGAGTTTATTTTCTTCCTTGCGTATAGCATTAAGCTCTTTTTTTAATTCAGGAAGATCTGGAAGTGTACGGCGCTGTTCATTCACCTGCTTCTGTAATGATTCTTTTGAGCTAATAATTTTATCCAAATCACCCTGCAGCTGCCTGATCCGTTTTTCATATTCATCAATCTCTCTGTGCAGACCTTCTTGTGCAGTTCGAGCTTGTTCTAACTCACGGAATTGATCCTCAATGCCGCGTAAGCCAAGCTCTTCTATTCTAACCTTTTCATGCTGCTCTAGTGAATATTCCATCTCAGCAATTCTTTTCTCAAGGATCGCCAATTCTTTTTTCGATTCTTCTTCTATCTGTGATTTGTCTAAAAGACTGGCAACATCTTTCAGGCGCAGTTCATCTTTTTCTTCCCAGTCCCTCACTTTTATTATTGTTTCCATAATCTGCTGGTCAAGAATTCCAGCATCACTTTTCAAAGTGATGAGCTGAGGGCGTAATTTTTTCAGTGAATCAATTTCTTCTTTTACGCGTAGAATGTCATTAGTACACTGCTCAATTTCGGATTCATTCTTGCGGTAGAGGTTGCCAAGGTCTTTTCCTTCGATATTTAATTCCCTGATCATTTTATGCTTATGCTCCCCACTTAAGTCCTGACCGCAGAGCGGGCAGTCCGCACCATGCGCATTTTCTAGGTGTCCGATCCGCTTCTTAAGATCTTTCATATTCAATCTAAGCTGATTATTTATCCCCACCTGATTTGCTTTTTTTTGCTTGGAATCATCCAATTCCGCCTCAAGCTGTTCAAAGTCCTTTAAGTTTAACTGAATCTGTTTGATTCGGTATAATTTTTCTTTAAGTGATCTTTGAATATCTGGCTGCGCATTTTGGATAGCTATGATCTCTTTATGTTTTTGTTCCAGAGAGGACCGTTCCTGAGTTAATCGTGCGGTTGTGGTTTGAATCTTCCCGTTGAGTTCACCACTTTTTAGCTTTAATTGATTAAATTCCACCCCCACAGCATCCAAACCAGAAAGCACCTTGCGCACTTTTTGCCAGGCTTGATAACTCTTTTCTATCGCACTTGAATTATTAAGTGTTTTTTCAACATCCACAAACCTGATCTTACGGTCAGCAAGCAAATCCTGGGTTTCTCTCAATCTTGTTTTATTTGAGGTAAACTGCTCTGTATATAAATTGACCTTCTCTTCGTCAGCTTCTAATTGCTGAATCTGTCCTCGAACTTGTCCTAAGTGTTCATCTTTGCTCTCACGCAAACTGGTTGTTTTCTTTAACAATTCCTTAAAATTCTTCAGAGTCGCACAGCGGTTGTCCTCTTCATTCAGCTCATCGATCACTTCCGCCAACATGGACTGCTGCACTGCAACCTCATTGTGGATAACCCGGCGTCTGCGTGCAGTTTCATCCCGATATGTTTCCCATATTTCCAACCCCAGGATACTGCTGAGGATTTCTTTCCTTTTACCGGGAGGCTGAACCGTGAACATATCAGCTTTCCCTTGTAAAAAGAAGGATGCATTCACAAAAGTTTCATAATCGAGGCGCAGCACTTCTTTAATATGGTCCTCAGTGGCGCGAATACCCGCCTCTGTGAGGGATTTCCATTTCCCATCTGAACTTTTTACTTGGAACTCGAGGGTGGTGCCCTTCCCGCGGTGTTTTGAACGTTCAATCCGATAGTCCTCGTTTTCATAGGTGAACTCAAATACAACCTGGCAGCTGTCCATTCCGTTATTGATCAAAGCATCATCACTTCGGCGGGCTTTTCCAAAAAGCGACCAGGTAATCGCATCAAACAGGGTGGATTTTCCTGCCCCATTCGCGCCAGATACACAAGCGACATTTATTTTAGAAAGATCAACAACAACCATATCCCGATATGAAAGAAATCCATGCACAGTTAATTTTTTGGGAATCACCGAATGTGCTCCTCTCCCACTTCCGGGATGTCCGCGCCTGTTTCTACCGCTTGAATAATTTCTCCAGCCAATTCGTTTAACATTTCTATCTGGTTGGTTTCTGGAGCGATTGTTTTCCAATATAACGAAAGCAATTCGCCAGGTGAAAGATTTGCAATTTCTATATCACCGGGAAGCCGCAGCCGGGCTGGGGATAATGGGCGCCTGATCAGGTGGAATTCAAACGCAGTTTCCGCGGCGCGCCGGATGGCTGCCTCATCAATCAGTGCTTCCCAGTCCCGCGGGTAAGTTAATATCAATCGGAACATCGCATCCCGGATCACATCCGGTGCCGGGATCGCTTTCATGATCTGTGATTGAACATTATCAGGGTCATCCACGGTGACAGAGCGGCTGATAAATGGGCGTCCTTCCAATTTCATCCATCTCAATTTGGTCGGCGTCCCTTTTTCAATTTCTGCAATCACGAAGGTTTTTTCATCTTCGATCTCTCCAAAATCCACTCTTTCGATCGAACCAGGGTAGATCACCGGGGGCTGCTTATCGGGATTGAGATTTTGGGCTTTATGGATATGCCCCAATGCCACATAATTCAATCGTTTATCTTTGACCAGGGAAGCGGTGAGTACCAGATCTTTTCCGAGCATGACACTGCGTTCGTTTCCATAAGAGGCACCTTGCACAGAAATATGGCTGGTGAGAACTGCCGGAAGTGCCGGATCAAGTTTTTCAAAAAATTCTTCGATTATCCTGGTTATCTGGATTTCCAATTGGTCATTAATTTCATCTGCTGCGGAATCTGTGTTCGCGAACACCGCTGCTAATCCAGAACGGTTCAGCCAGGGAATTCCTATCACTTGGATGGGGAGTCCGTTTAACTCATCCGGTCCTAGCAGACAGGGTTTGCTGATCACATGGATATGCGGCACCTTAAGCGTGTCAAACTCCTGCAGAGTATGTGCACGGCCAGCAGCAGGCGATACATCATGATTGCCAACAACCAGTAAGGTTTGAATACCCGCTTCTGATAAGCGCATCATCCTTTTTCCCCATTCACGCTGATAGGTCGGTGCAGGTGTACGATCCCGGTACGCATCACCAGCAAAAATAACCAGATCAACCTTTTCTGAGATCGCGGCATCCACGATCCTATCCAGCGCGCGTAAAAAATCCAACACACGCACGGGGAGTCCGGTTTTTGGGTCGCGCCGGCCCTGGCGAGCAAGGTCAATATGTGCATCAGCGAAATGCAGCAGTTTAATCATCGTTTCTTTCCCAACTTTTCATAATCAACATCACTTATTTTACTCGTTCATAATTCTTGATGTTATTTTTTTCTCTATAAAACAGTCTGTTACTATAGGTAAACTAATGGTATCAGAAGAAGAAAAAATATCTCATTATGTATGAAAGATCCTAAACAGCATGATGATAAAATGTAGAAAACCAATATCTTGGCAAGGTTTTCCGTTATAGGTTTTGAATACCTGTAAAATATTATGTCTTTATGGTCCAATTTGTTTCTATTGTGTGGTTCAAATGAAACGGAATGCCTATTCCAAAGCATTCAAATCCATATTATTATTAACCTATTAAAAAATATTTAGAGAGTAAACATGTGTGGAATTTGCGGCGTTATCAATAAAAAATACGAGAAAATACCCGCAGTGGTGTCGATGGTAGATGTCATGAACAATCTTATCGCGCACCGCGGTCCAGATGGAGAGGGTACCTGGTTTCATCAGGGCGGGTTCATTGGTTTTGGCCACCGGAGGTTGAGTATCATCGACCTCCAGACTGGGAGCCAACCCATGACCGATGACAGCGGCAATTGGATTGTGTATAACGGAGAGATCTATAACTATATCGAACTCCGTGAAGAATTAGGCGCGGAGCAATTTACCACCACCTCGGATACAGAAGTAATCCTGCGTGCTTATCTGAAATGGGGGGACGACTGCGTTCAGCATTTCCGCGGGATGTTTTCTTTTGTCTTATGGGATGAGCAGAATAAACGTGTGTTCTGTGCACGCGACCGTTTTGGTATCAAACCGTTTTATTTTTATCAGGATGGGCCGCTGTTTTTCTTCGCTTCCGAGCCGAAAGCCCTCCTGCCATTCGTAAAGGAGATTCGTACAAACCTGGAAGCGCTGAAAGAGTATCTTGCGTTTCAATTCTGCCTGGATGGGAAAACATTGTTTGAAGGCATTAACGAGTTGCGGCCCGCGCATACACTGGTAATCAGTAATGAAAATATCAGTACCAGAAAATACTGGGAGGTGATTTACGAGCCAGATTTCTCCCATAATGAAATATATTACGAAGAACAACTGCGAAGTTTGATCGAGGACTCTGTAAAGATCCATACTCGCAGCGATGTGCCTATTGGCGCTTATCTCAGCGGCGGAGTTGATTCCAGCGCGATTGCTTCATTGGCATGCGGTGATGACCCTGAGAATTTTATGGGTTTCGTTGGTAAATTTGCTGAAGGGCCGGAATTTGACGAAAGCGCTTATGCTCGAGAAGTGGCGGAAAAGAATAAGTTTACTTTAAAAGAAATCACTATCACAGCAGATGACTTTATCAAAAACATCCGCAAAGTCATTTATCATATGGATTATCCGTCCGCGGGTCCAGGATCCTTTCCGCAGTATATGGTTTCACAAATGGCAGCCAAGCACCGAAAAGTTGTTATGGGAGGGCAAGGCGGAGACGAAATCTTTGGCGGATATACACGCTATCTGATTGCTTATTTTGAGCAGTGCATTAAAGCCGCAATTGACGGCACTATGGATAACGGCAATTTCATCGTCACTTACGAATCCATACTGCCAAACCTGACATCATTGCGCAACTACAAACCGCTTCTGCAGGAATTCTGGAAAGCCGAGTTGTTTGCCCCAATGGACCGCCGATACTTCCGATTGATCAACCGTGCGAACACAATTGGTGACGAGATCAACTGGAATATGCTGAAGAACTATTCTGCCTACCAGACCTTCCGCGGTATTTTTAACAGTGAAAACATTGGTAAAGAATCCTATTTTGACCTGATGACACATTTTGACTTTGAAACTTTGCTTCCGGCACTTCTGCATGTGGAAGACCGCGTCAGCATGGCACACGGATTGGAATCAAGGGTTCCTTTCCTTGATCACGCAATCGTTGAATTTGCCGCTAAGATGCCGCCAAACGTGAAATTTAAGGACGGAAACTTAAAACACATCCTGCGAAAAGCAGTTAAACCATTTATTCCTGAAAGCGTTTATGCGCGAAAGGACAAGATGGGATTTCCCACTCCGCTATCTGAATGGATGCGCGGCCCAGCGAAAACTTTCATTATGGATATATTTTCTTCACAAAAAGCAAAAGATCGCGGATATGTGGACAATCAGGCAATCCTTGCCCAACTGGAAAATGAGCCACGTTACAGCCGTAAGATATGGGGTTTTCTGAATCTAGAATTGTGGCATCAGGAGTTTGAGGACAAGGCGGCTGAATTCCACGCTTTAGGAAAAAAATAGTTCGCTTGCTAATCTGGAAATATTTTTACCTAAATCAGTCGCGCCAATATCCGCGCCAAACACGCTGAATATCCCGTGAAGTGATAAATGCTTTTGGCTCAATTTCCAAAGCGATATCCTGAACCTCCTGGGCTAACTTTCTCTGTACACTGCATTCCAAAACTTTGACGGTGCCATCTTTGCCTTGTGCAGATATCTCTGTGACCGCATGGCCTTGTGCCCTTAAATTTTCTGCCAATTCCTGCCCATGTGAAGAACAAATGATGGTGATATTTATATAACCAAACGCAAGGCGTTTTTCGACCATCATTCCTATCACGTTTCCTGTGGCAAATCCGACGGAATAGGCAGCAATATTTAGCAGGTTATCCATGTCATTAATTACAGAACCAAATGCGAGAACAAATAAAGCTGTCTGAAAAACGCCCAGGATCCAAGTGACTGTGCGCATTCCGCGCACGACAGTCAGCATACGTACGGTATCTATCGCCATGTTGAACACACGAAGGGTGAAAATCCCAAAAGCGATCAACCATACATTGGTAGAGGAGAAAATAGCGCTCATATTTATCCTACTTTGTCTTGTTACTTTCTTTTAATGCTGGAATATACATCTTTTGTATGTAATCTTTTAACATACGG
>CAZILY010000046.1:0-10051 GCA_964540175.1 uncultured Pelolinea sp.
ACCCGTGCGTTTTGCTCCTGCATAATAGAAAATTATACTGGCGTTAATCAAAAATCAACTTGACGTAGGCACAAAAGCTTTATACAATTCAAGCGATATCCTTCGGGGCAGGGTAAGGGAGCGTGAGCTCCTAATTCCCGATCGGTGGTGATAACCCACAAGCGCAGAAACGCGCAGACTTGGTGCAATTCCAGGGTCGACGGTACAGTCCGGATAAAAGAAGGTTTGGTATCACAAAACGCTGCCCCGTAAGTTATCAGGAGTAGTGTTTTTTGATGGAAAAAAAAAGTGTCAATAAGTTAACTGCACGGCGCTGGAGCATATTCATCACAGCCGCCATTTTCCTGCTTGTCTGGCAGGGAGCGGTGTTTGCCTTTCGCCTGCCGGCTTTCATCCTGCCTACTCCTCTTCAAGTCGCTAATCGCGCTCTGCGTGCCCTCTCCGACGGTTCTCTTCTGCGCCACACTGCCGCCACACTGGTTGAGGTCCTCTCAGGATTATTTACCGGCATTTTGTTTGCCGCCATTCTGGGTTATTTCCTCAGCCGTTCAACTTTCCTTGAAAACATCCTTCAGCCCTTTCTTGTCGCCAGCCAGGCGATTCCAACGGTAGCCATCGCCCCGCTGCTTGTCATTTGGTTCGGTCCCGGTATTTTTTCAAAGATCCTCATCTGCGCTCTGATCGTTTTCTTTCCAGTCCTGGTCAACATAGTTGTAGGGATGCGTGCGGTACCTGAAAACCTGCGTGATCTGATGCGCTCCATGCACGCTGACCGCTGGCAGACCCTGCGCCTGCTGGAACTGCCCGCAGCGCTTCCCGTTCTTTTAGGCGGTCTGCGCATCGGCGCAACACTTTCAGTTATTGGTGCAGTGGTGGGCGAACTGGTTGGAGCAAACCGCGGGCTGGGCTTTCTCATCAACGTCGGGCGCGGGCAATATGACACTGCTCTGGTATTTGTGGGTGTGTTCACTCTGGTTATTTTAGCGCTCTCTTTATATGGGGTCGTGCTGTGGTTAGAAAAACACCTGCTGCGTTGGCAGGAATAATACATGAAAGAAGTGTATGGTATGAATAAAAAATTAAACATCATTGTTGCATTTATCTTCCTGGCTGTGGCATCGTCCTGCACCCCCACGCCGGCAGCTGAACAGCAGGAAACTGCTTCCATTCGCTTGCCAGTCGGGTACATCCCAAATATCCAATTTGCACCGCTGTATGTAGCCATTGAAAAAGGTTTCTACAGCGAAGGTGGGCTTAATGTGGAAATGGACTACAACATGGAGACCGATTCTGTCGCTCTGCTGGGCGCTGGAGAGCTACAGTTTGCGATCGCCTCCGGTGAACAGGTGCTGCTCGGCCGCGCTCAGGAGCTTCCAGTAGTATATGTAATGGCCTGGTATCAGGATTATCCCATCGGAGTCGCTTCTCTGTCTGATGCAAAAATTGAATCTCCGCAGGATTTGCGCGGAGTACACATTGGCATTCCCGGTTTGTATGGTGCCAGCTATATCGGCTTTAAAGCCCTGTTAAATGCCGGAGGCCTGGAAGAGCAGGATGTCTTTCTTGACTCAATCGGTTTTACTCAGGTAGAATCGCTCTCTAATGGCATCGTGGATGCGGTTGTGGTGTACATCAGCAACGAACCTTTCAAGCTCGCAGCTGAAGGATACCAGGTGAATACTCTGGCATCCGCAGATTACATTTCCCTTGTAGCTAATGGGCTTGTGACCAGTGAAACGGTAATAGAAAACCATCCAGACCTGGTGAGTGCAATGGTACAGGGGACACTTAAAGGAATCCAGTACACCATTGATCACCCCGAGGAAGCCTTCGCCATCAGTGAAAAGTATGTAGAAAACCTGGCTGCTCTCTCCCCCGCAGAAAAGGAAGTACAGCGTCAGGTGTTGGATGCGTCCATTACGCTGTGGCAAACAGACCCACTTGGTTATTCGCAGCCAGAAGCCTGGAAAAATATGCAGGAGCTTCTCCTGCAAATGGATCTGCTCATCTCTCCCGTTGATCTAGATGGTGCCTTCAATAACGATTTTCTGCCCTAAGGAATAGTTTTAAAATGCCTTCCTATGACACCATTCAACTTCAGCACATCGGAGTAACATTTGATGACCAGAACGGTTATCTACACGTTCTTGATGACATTCACGCGCATATCCACCCACAGGAATTCTTGTGTGTGTTGGGTCCATCTGGCTGCGGGAAAACCACACTCCTGCGTGTGTTGGCAGGGCTCGATGAAGCGAACGAAGGTAAGGTAATTTTTCCAGGCAAACACTCTCCACGTATAGGGATTGTCTTTCAGGAAAGCAACCTTATGCCGTGGCGCACAGTGTTGGAAAACATCCTGCTGCCCCTCGAGCTAAAAGGGACCAACCCAAAAGAAGCCCAAACACAGGCACTCAATCTGATAGAGCTGGTTGACTTGCAGGATTTTAAAGATGTGTGGCCAAGGTCACTCTCTGGGGGGATGGCGCAGCGCGTTGCAATCGCCCGAGCCCTGATCCAGGATCCTGACCTGCTTCTGCTGGATGAACCGTTCCGCTCGCTTGATGCCATCACCCGCGAGCAGATGGGGGCCGAGCTGCTGCGCGTGTGGCAGGCGCGACGTAAAACAGTCGTGATGGTCACCCATTCTATTTCCGAAGCACTTCTGTTAGCAGACCGTGTACTGGTGCTCACCCGGCGCCCCGCTCGTGTGTGCCTGGATCTAGTGGTTAACCTACCGCGCCCCCGTCATGAAGAAACGCGCTATTCAAAACACTTTCAGGACCTCGCCAAACAACTGCGCACCGCAATCAGCTAGTGAATTTATTTCGTATTGAGTTTTTTTCTTGGTTCTTCTAACAGCACACTACTTTGATTAACCAGCAGGTACTGTGGGCCAATCAAGTAAAATATTATCCAGCATAAGTTGTAAATTAGCTGTTTGGATACGCTTGAATGCGTGTTCTAGGGCACTCACAGCACATGCAGTATCCCCCGGTGCAACCACTTCCGCTATCTGCTTAACTGATTCCCGTAGGTCAATATTTGTAATTTGTGTACCGCTCTCCGTGCCAACCAGCAGCACATCACGCCAGAAAGAAAGCCAATAAGCCATCCCCTCTAGCAGAACTCTCTTTGCTTCCGCGCGATCTTTCTTGCCAGTCCGTGATATTTTCTCTGAGTAGTGGAACCGCTCGATCTTGTTCGCAGGCAGCAGTGTCAGCATATCACCCATCCACTGCTTCCTTTTTTCCAGCATTTCTTCATCACTGACCAGTTGTTTTGCATAACCTACTCGTCCAGCAGAAATATGCGCAAGCAGCTGTGCCTTATCCTTGGGGAGGTTATCCTGCGATTCTAATACACCTGCAAGATCATCTATAGCCATCGGGCGAAGCCGCAGCAGTTCACATCGCGAGGTAATTGTCGGAAATAAGTTCTCCGGGTCATCCGCCGTCAGCAGCAGCAGTACCTTAGGGTTAGGCTCTTCTAATGTTTTCAGAAGTGCGTTCTGTGCATTGGCGTTTGCTGTCTCAAACCTCAGCAGGAGTGCAATCCTATACCCTCCCATATATGAAGAAAGAGCCAGCGTATGCTGCAATTCCCGAATCTGTTTAACCTTCAAAACCGCACCTGCTTCTTCTGCCTGTACAACTGTCAGGTCGGCATGCTGCATTCGTTCAATTTGCTGGCAAGTTTGGCATTTTCCGCATGCATCGCCAGGTGCTGGGGGATGCATACAATTGACCGCCTGCGCGAAACGCAGCGCCAGCGTTCGTCGCCCAACGCCAGTTGGACCGCTGAATAGATATGCGTGGCGTAATTTATCGCCCGCAATCTGCTTCCGCAGCAATTCCGCCGCCCAACCGTGCCCTGTGATCTGCCAACCCATGACTGCCATTTTAGCGCAACGCTCCTCTTTTGGCAATCATTCCTTCTAAATTGCTTGCGGTTTTCTCTGTCTACCATTAAGATTGCGGTGCGATTATTTTAATACAGGAGATAAATCAATTATGTCAGTTTTATTAGATCGTTTTTTACGTTACGTGAAAATCAATACACGCTCGGACGAAGAGGTAACCGACCGAACACCTACCACAGAAATTCAGTGGGACCTTGCCCGCTTATTAGAACAAGAATTAAAGGACATAGGGATGCAAGATGTGCATCTCAATGAAAAATGCTTTCTAACCGCTGCCTTACCCTCTAATTCCAGCAAGGAACTGCCCACGATCGGTTTTCTGGCGCATATAGATACCAGCCCTGATTACAACGCGGAAGGGGTCAACCCGCAAATCATTGAAAATTATGACGGCAGCGATATCCCCCTCAAAGGGAAAACGGGCTTGCACCTGTCTCCGCAGGATTTCCCGGAAATGCTCGCTTGCAAGGGGCAGACACTGATCACCACTGACGGAACCACACTGTTGGGCGCAGATGATAAAGCTGGTGTCGCAGAGATCATGACCGCCATGGATACACTCATCACCCATCCTGACATTGAGCATGGTCCAATCAGGGTTGCTTTCACACCAGACGAGGAAACAGGCGTGGGAATCACCCACTTTGATGTAGCTGCTTTTGGCGCAGATTTCGCATACACGGTTGATGGCGGAAAGCTCGGCGAGATCGAATATGAGAATTTCAACGCTGAAAAAGCCTTTGTCAAAGTACATGGGAAATCCGTCCATCCTGGTTATGCAAAAAATATGATGAAGAACGCCATGCTCATCTTCTTTGAATTCAATGCCATGCTTCCATCTGAACAGCGTCCCGAACACACTGAAGGGAGAGAAGGTTTCTATCACTTATGGAAAATGTCCTCTGGGTCGATTGAGGCGGTGGAGGGAATTTATATCCTGCGGGACCATGATCTGCAAAAATTAAACATTAAGAAGCAGTTGATTCTAGACAGTGCTAAGTTCATCAATCACAAGTATGGGGATGGAACTATTGAAGTGCAGCTGGTAGAGCAGTATCGCAATATGAGCAAAACAATTAAACCTGTCATGCACATCGTTGAAACCGCTCAAGAAGCTATGCGCGCACTGAATATTGAACCGATCACAAATCCCATCCGCGGCGGCACTGACGGCGCGCGTCTTTCCTATGTGGGCTTACCTACACCTAATATCTTTGATGGTGGGCATAATTTCCACGGACGATATGAATGGGCCTGCCTGGAATCAATGGAAAAAGCAACCGCGGTCATTCTTAAGATCATTGACCTATACGTGAATAAGTAAAACTAAAAGCCCTTCTTTTCAGAAGGGTTTTTTCTCTTTTGAAAAATAATTAAATAATCTACAACGTAAAATCCCCTTGGTAAATATTAAAAAGAAAAAATAATAACGATTAAGGTACAATCATCTCTCGCATAAAACATGGATATTCTTAAAAATCTTAATCCTCAGCAGCATGAAGCTGTTACCTCATCCGCGCGCCAGATCCTCGTTCTAGCAGGGCCCGGTTCGGGAAAAACACGTGTACTTACTCAACGCATCGCATTCCTCATATATGAACAGCAAGTCAATCCAAGGAACATCTTAGCAGTGACTTTCACCAACAAAGCTGCACGCGAAATGCGCGGGCGGCTTGAGCGCATACTCGGCAAAGGAGTTGACGCACTGTGGCTGGGGACATTTCATTCCGTTTGTGCCCGCATCCTGCGCCGCGAAGCGGAAGTGCTCCCGTTTGATTCTAATTATGTCATCATGGATGCTGACGACCAGAAATCAATCGTAAAACGCATTTTAAAAGACCTGAATCTGGATGATAAGTTGTATCCTCCCAACGCCATGCATGCCATCATCTCAAACGCCAAGAACCAGCTCACCTCTGTTAGCGAATTCTCTGCCCGCACGTATCGCGAAGAGATAGCCAAGCGGATCTACGAGCGTTATGAGTCCACACTTCGGGGCAGTAACGCTGTAGACTTCGATGACCTGCTCCTCTGGACTGTCAAATTATTCGAAGAACATCCCGATATCCGTAAAAGGTACAGCCAGCACTTTGAGCATGTACTTATCGATGAATTTCAGGATACCAACCAGGCACAATATGATTTAGTCAATCACTTTGCCTCCTATCATCACTCGCTGTTCGCCGTGGGAGATGAAGATCAATCCATCTACCGTTGGCGCGGCGCAGATTACCGAAATGTCATCCGTCTTGAGGAAAAATACCCTGAAACATCCAAGATTCTCCTGGAGCGCAATTACCGCTCCACTCAGAATATTCTAGATGCAGCTCAAGCGGTTATTAACCAGAACACGTCCCGAACACCCAAGAGCTTATTTTCTAAGCGCGGCAGCGGGAACCTTATCATTCTAAATGATGCGGTAGATGATTATGCTGAAGCCGCGTATGTTGTTGGAGATATCGTAGACCGCATTGCCGCTGGAGAGGGTGGGGGCAGTTTTGCCATCATGTACCGCACCAATGCCCAATCGCGACTTTTTGAAGACGCATTTCTTCGATATGAGCTGCCCTATCGCCTAGTCGGTGCCCAGCGCTTTTATGGCCGCCGTGAGGTCAAGGATATGGTTGCCTTCCTGCGGCTGATTCATAATCCGTATGACACCATTAGTTTAAACCGCACTATCAATCTCCCGCCGCGCGGTATTGGCAGCAAGACCCTTGCCCATCTCAATTTAGTTGCGCAACAAAACGCCGCATTTCCCTGCGATGTGCTGCTCTCTCTTGGTGAAAAAGGGCAGAGTTCTCCTTTTTGGTCGTCTTTCAACACACGCGGCACATCCGTCCTGTCTAACTTTGGCATGCTGTTGGCTAATTGGCGAAAATTCAACCATGCCCACTCCCTGCCCGATTTACTCGACCAAATCATCGAAAACATTGACTATAGAGCATATATAGATGATGGTACAGATATTGGAGAAGGGCGCTGGGAAAATATCCTTGAACTGCGCCAGCTTGCCTACGAGTTTGAAAATCGAGGGATGACTGAATTCCTGGAGACAATCGCCCTCGTATCCGATCAGGATACTATACCGGATTCACTCAACATACCTACACTCCTCACGCTTCATGCTGCCAAAGGACTTGAATTCTCAACTGTGTATATCGTCGGGCTTGATGAAGGTTTTCTCCCGCACAACCGTTCTTTTGACGATCTCGAAGAAATGGCAGAAGAGCGCCGCTTGTTTTATGTTGGCATCACCCGTGCAAAAAATAACCTCATCCTGGTACGCGCTGGCCAGCGCAATAAATTTGGGCGCTATGAATATACTATACCCTCTCGTTTTCTAGATGATATTCCGGAAGAACTCATCAAACAAGAAGGCATCCGTCTTGGGGTGCGCCGCGTCAAACCGCTCAGCCAACCGCGCTGGACACCTACAGTTTCTATTGGCGGAAAAAATAAATCTGTATCCAAAGAACCGAAAAAGCTGGTTTATAAAGCCGGGATGCGCATAATCCACCCGGCCTGGGGGGACGGTATGGTCATCGAAACACGAGCAATGGGAAATGACGAAACTGTTACTGTCATGTTTGAAACAGTCGGGTTGAAACGCCTTGCTGCTTCAATTGCAAAATTAGAGATCGTAAAATAGGTTCCTAAGATTTTCCATTCCTTTTCATTATTCCCTGCTGAAAGATGCGGCGATTTCTTCCAGAAGCGGCAGATAAATTACCGCTGTAGGTTCTTCCCAAACAATGCTGAAAACATATAAAGAGCTCCCATAAGAGTCAAAGTAAGATATTCCGTTTATACCTTTATTGGTTGCGTACCACGCTAACCGCTCCCGCCCATCCGGCAGTGCTTTATCGTGAGATACCCGCAGGTCATACCCATACAATGCGCGCATTATCTCTAAGGTTTTATCCGCTTTTAATGACTGTTCGATCAACGTCCCACGCCGATATAAAGCTATTTGCACCGACGCACGCATATCAGGTGAGAGGAAACCTTCGACGATCGTTTTTTCAACGGTCGCTGCATCCAAATATTTACTCCATGCAGTTGGGATATCGACCTCAAAAAAAGCGTCCGGGGCAACATGTGTTTTCCTGTTTTCATACAATTTAGCCCCGAGCATCACTGAAGGAAATACCTCCACGCTTTCAGCAACCTCAATAAACAGGTCATCATACATACCATTTGTTCCCTGCTTTGTTTTTGTTTGCAATTGAAAAATTGTTCCTCCCGTTCTTAGAAAAATATCATCTCCCTGCCAGTGCACATCTCCGTCCCGCCAGCTTGCTGTCACAGTCAGATGCCCTTCCCTCTCAAACCGTTCTGTTTCCACATACTCCTTGATTTCCGAATAAGCATAAACCAATTCAGAATGCGTAAAAGACAAGAATGCCTCCTGCACCAATTCGTACCCGGTTGCGGTGATCCTCGCTTGCAGTTCTGCTGATTGGTCAGGGGAGTGGCAGTTCACCTGGAACTCCCCAATCTCACTGCAGTCCCAACCCTTCGGCAAAGTTATTTGAAATGAGCTCGATGGAGAAGTGTAGGGTTGGTCAGATAACTCGACAACTGCCTGTTCAACAGGTGAAGGTTCCTCCCTTAAAAGTTCTTCTGTGGGTACTGTATTTGTTGAAGAAACCAGTTCTTTCTCCCCCCCTTGCAGCACTTCTACAGATTCGCTGCTGCACGCAGTCGTTAGAAAAAGAGCAATCGAAATAAATACAGGTATTGTTTTTGTAAAATAAGATTTCATGTGTAGAAATTATATCCTTGACATTCTATATTATTATAAATGGTGAATCTTGTGTATAGCTTTTAAGAAGGAGGATTTCATGAATAAGAAACTTATCCATTGGCTGCCCAGGGTACTGGGAATACTTTTTGCGCTCTTTATCAGCATATTTGCTCTGGACGCCTTTGGCGAAGGCGTTCCATTCATAGAGGCAGTTATCGGGTTTTTGATTCATCTCTTACCCACTTATATAGTAATTGCCATTTTGTTAATCGCCTGGAAATGGGAGTGGGTTGGCGGAATTCTATTTATCCTTGCCGGTTTTTTCTATATTTTTAGGGCCAACAACATGCATTGGTCAGCATATCTATTTGTAGCGGGTCCGCCAATTTTAACCGGCTGCCTCTTCATCGCTGCTTACTTTTCGTCAAAACAACAATAATTATCGAATGTTTTCGCGGCGTGGTTGAAAAAGTACCAGCCGTTATAATTGGCTGGTCTTTTGCAGACCGAATTAATTTACTTTATTCTCTAACAATGAAGCAAATTCCGCCTACCTTGACTCTTTCTCGTATGGATTGCCGATATCTGCAGGACCGCTGCTGCGTTTGATGAACCCTCCCAAGATCAACAGAGTTAAAATATATGGCAAAGCCATGAAGATCTCTCTTGGAAAATACTGGTCTGGGATAACCGTTTGTAGTGTGTACTGCAGCGCATCCATAAAAGCAAAGAACATACAAGCCGCAAACACTCCGAAGGGTTTTACATTACCGAAAATAACCGCGGACAGCGCAATAAAACCGCGCCCATTTACCATCCGTTCAGAAAAAATAGAGGTTTGTGAAATCGAAAGATAAGCACCGCCAACGCCTGCTAACAGCGAGCCAGCCATTACAGCAATATACCGTATAGTGATTGGGTTTTTCCCCACAACTGCCAGAGCTTTTGGGTTCTCACCCGCCGCCCGAAGCCATGTTCCCCAGGGGGTTTTGTAAAAAACAAAATATAGTATGATCGGCAATACCAGAGCCGGGATCATCAAGACCGACTGATCATTAAAAACATCGTTAATTATCGGGGTATTTTCTAAGAAAGCGAAATGAATAATTGGAAGTGTTTCTACTTTTGGGCTGTTGCCGCCATGCTTAAAAAAGATCTGTAGCAAATAACCAGATAGTCCAACACACAATAAATAAATAGCCAAGCCGCTAATCGCTTGATCGCTTTTTATGGTTATTACAATAAAAGCAAAGAGCAACCCGATCAATACACCAACAACCGCAGCTATCAACAATCCTATCCAGGGGCTGCCAGTAAAATGGGCCCCGACTGCTGCTGAAAACGCACCCATCAGCATGATCCCTTCAACACCCATATTA
>CAZILY010000047.1:0-10039 GCA_964540175.1 uncultured Pelolinea sp.
GTATCCACTTCTACTTCAACTGTTTCAGCAACATACCCATAAGAAAAATTTGGAACACAAGCACCTGTTACTGAATCAAAAGGTGTTGTTTTAGGAGATTTATAAACAAATGTCGATTTTGCTGGTCTTTCTCCGTTATTCCATTTTTCTAAAGCTTCATTTGCAGCACCAATGATTGCATTTCCCGCCATAAATGTCATTCTTGATGCTGAGGCACTCCCTGAATTACCCGTCAGCGCGGTATCAGATGCAGTCAACTCAACTTTATCTAATGAGACATTAACAACATCTGCCGCAATTTGAATAAAAGCTGAATGAGCCCCCTGCCCAACATCTGCGCCGGCATGTCTTAATACCAGTTTTTCAATCTTGTCCTTACCATGTAGTTCCACATTTGCCCAACAACTTTCTGGAGCACCGTATGAAAATCCAACATTTTTATATCCTGACGAAAAACCGATTCCTAGCAATTTATTATTTTCTTGTGTAGTAGAAATTTTAGAGGTAAGCATAAACTTACCATCTTTTTTCTTCCATCCAGATTGCGTAGCGCATTGTTCAATGACTTTATCAATTGTGATACCCTTTGGAAGTGGGCTTCTAACAGCTGTTAGTTGACCCTCCTTAATGGTGTTCCGCAATCGTAATTCAACGGGGTCCATCCCTATTTTCTCAGCCATCTTATTCAAATGCATTTCTATTGCAAAACAAGCTTGAGGAGCACCGAATCCGCGAAATGCGCCATTTGGTAAATTGTTAGTGTAAACTGCGCGAGACTCAACTGATACATTCGGGATATGGTATGGACCAACAATCATAAGTGTTGCATTTGCAAGCACCTTGTTAGAGGTATAAATATAAGGTCCACTATCTGCCGTAATGTCTGCTTCAAGAAAAGTTAATTTCCCGTCTTTAGTTGAACCTAACTTGAGTTTTAATTTAAATGGATGTCTTTTATGATGGCCGATAATTGATTCTTTTCTAGACCAAATAATTTTGATCGGCCGATTTATATTACGCTCGCGTAATTTCATCACAGCAAGAGCCAATACAATTTGTATGGACATATCTTCTCTACCACCAAACGCACCACCGATTGCTGGATAGATGACTCTGATCTTTTCTTCTGGTATATTAAGCGAGTGGGCAATTTGCTCTCTATCTTCATGAGCCCATTGTCCTGCAACAAGTATAGTTATTCTTCCTTCCTCATCAATATACCCATATCCAGCTTCAGGTTGTAAATACGCATGTTCTTGAGCAGGAGTTTCATAAACATCTTCGATAATAAAATCAGATAATTGGATCCCTGATTTGATATCTCCATTTTTTATGTGGAAATTGCTGTAAATATTAGAATTAGTATCTGGATGAATTTTTACAGCACCATCTTTGATTGCTTCATCAATATCCGTGATTATTGGAAGGTCTTCATATTCAACATTAATTAAACCACGGGCTTTTTCAGCAATTGCTTCGGTTTCTGCGATGACAACAGCTATTTGGTCGCTTACACACTTGGCATGGTCGCCGTATTTATTGCTTGACCCTGGCCCACATAAAACTGGTTGATCGGGTTTCATTAATCCGTATTCATTACAGGGAACATCTTTAGCAGATAGTATAGCTACTACCCCGCTCAGATTTTCTGCTTCTGACACATCAACTCTTTTTACAATTGCATGTGGTCTTTCAGAAAAAAGAATCTTCATTGCCAATTGTTCCGGATCATAAAAATCTCCAGGGTAAATGGCGGCGCCAGTTACTTTAGCATAAGTGTCTCTTCTTTTAATTGATTGTCCAATAAGATGGGATTTCATTGGTATCTCCAAATTACGCGTGCTCTTCAATTTTATGCGAGGCTTTTTCAACTGCTTCTATTATGCTGTAATATCCTGTACAGCGGCATATATTTCCTGACAGACCTTGTTTGATGTCCATCTCAGTTGGATGTGGTTTTTCTTCTAGTAGTTTTACCGCTGACATAATAAATCCCGGAGTACAATAACCGCATTGAACTGCCCCAGCTTCTATAAATGCCTCTTGAATAGGATGCAATTTATTTTCAGTCGCCAGACCTTCAATAGTAGTTATTTCACAATTATGAGCTTTAGGCGCTGGTACCAAACAGCTTAAAACAGGAAGCCCATTTAAATGCAAGGTACAGGATCCGCATTCTCCTTCTCCACAACCTTCTTTTGTGCCAGTTAATTTCGCTGAATCTCGAATCATTGTTAGGAGAGTCTCGTTTTGATTATTATTGATTGTTTTATTAATTCCATTCACGATTATTTTTATTGGTGTGTTTTTATCGTGTTTGATCGATTTTTCAACAGGAGTAATAAATTTCGTTTTCTTTCCCCACAATAATACAGGGGGGAATTCAAATTTATTCCATGAATCATCCTGGATACTATTTAACGCTTTCTTCAAGAGAATTGGGATCAGATGACTACGATATTTTTCTGATGAACGTATGTCATCAATGGGTATTGCGTCCTGTTTTGCTAATTCAGCTGATAGCCCAATGTTTTCGTTGGAAAGCTTCTTCCCCGTTAAGTATGTTTCTGCTTTTTTCGAATGAATTATAGTTGGTGCGACAGCTCCTAATGTCACTATTGCTTCCTGAATATTCAAACCATCCAAAGTTAAAATCGCACATACATTTGCTACTGATATTGCATGAGTTTCACGTAATAAATATTTAATAAATGCGCCCTTTTGATTAGACCTCATTTTTGGAAACCTTAAACCTACCACCATTTCGTTGGAAGCCATTATGGTTTTTCTTACACCGGCGTAAAAGTCAACTAATTTAACAGTATATTCTTTAATTTTTGATCGAATTGTTATCTCAGCGTTTAATGCAATCAATGGCGTAATTGTGTCATTTGCTGGTGACGCAGTGACTAAATTCCCAACCACAGTACCTATATTTTTTATTTGCGGGGCACCAATAGAATAAGCTGCCCGAACTAAGGGAAAACCAAATTTTAGTAATTCGTCGGACATAAGGCATTGATTATGTGTAAGGACAGGTCCAATATTTACATTTTCGCCATCAATCCAAACCCTATCCTGGTCTTTGATTCTGGTTATATCAATAAGTGTTTTTACGGACGGATGCTTACCATTTTTAATCTCCAGAACCAGATCAGTTCCGCCAGCAATTATCCTGGCTTCTTCTCCTTCACTATCAAGAATATCTAATGCATCATCAATGCTGCTTACTGTGTAATATTGCTTCCACATGCATGCCTCCAAAGGGAAGAATTCATTCTTCTAATAAGCTAAGTATGGCTGGAACAAGTTGCTTTTTACGAGAGACCATGCCTTTAGCAATCAATGTCCCATCATTGTTTTTAATAAAAGGTAAATCCCCCAATATAGCTGGAGTATTTTCCATCATGATTCTGCTGTTTCCTCGTACCACATCTGTAATCATTAAAACCGCAAAATCGAAACCTTTACTTGTCCGAAAATCTCCTAATGCTATTTGTAATTCCTCTTTATATTTGTTTAATTCATATAAATCGCTCACTTCAGCCTGTGAAATTGCAAATTTATATTCTCCTGATAGATAAGTTTTGACATCTTTACTAATGATTTCTGAGGATGGTTGACTGCTAAGCCCTGATCCAGCGCCTAATATTTTTTCAGCAAAGGATTCGTAAGTCTCATCTTTTAAAATTGATTTTGTTGTAAACGCCCAACGTGTTAATCTTTTAGCTGCATCGTGATCTCTTGGTGTTGTAGTTGGAGAGATTAAATTCAGAGTATCTGAAATAATACCGGAAAGTAATAAACCGGCAATCTCAGGCGGTGGTGCTAATCCAGCTTCCGCAATTTTCTCTGTAACTAATGTTGAAGTGCTCCCTACGGGCTCAACAGAAAATTTTATTGGGGCATTTGTAGGAGGGTTTCCCAAACGATGGTGATCTAAAATTTCAATTAAGTCAGCTTCTTCCAAAGCTGACACGGACTGCTGTGCTTCATTGTGATCAACTAATATGAGTTTTACGCGGGGAGGATTCAAAACATCTCTTTGCCGTACAACACCGATATATCGGCCGTCATCATCGACAATCCAAAACTCATTCTGCTCTTCCCTAAGCACCTTCATTTTTAATTCTCGAATTCTGGTTGACTTATTAAATTTTTCTATGGTTGTATCCGCAGCTTCTTTACAGGGTAATTCAAGTATTTCGTTCAGGGTAGTTGTCTTTTTATCGGGTCTTGGACCAACTAAATGATTAATTAAAGAGAATAAACTTCTGCCGGTAACTAACCCGAAAGGAATATTATCATCATCTACAATAGGTGCAATTCCATTTGTTTTACTAAAAATAATCCACGCATCCTTTAACGGGCTATCTGGAGTTGTTGTATCGTAATGCCGGGCAATCGACTCAAACCTTGGAGATGCATCAGTAAAAAGACAAGGAGCATCAATATTAAGAAATTTTAGTGTCCAGGATGTCTGTTTATTAATTACACCATTCCGGGCAGCAATAACATCAAGATCATCACGTTCCCTTAACAGCCATGCGTATCCTATAGCTGATGAAATAGAATCTGTATCTGGATTTAAATGTCCGATCACATAAATTGGTTGACGCATTATTTATATTCCTGTTATCATGCAAAAGTATCAATAAGCAACTTTACATTTCCGCCAACTGGATAGAGAATTGGGCATGTGCAGCCATTGCTTAAATATTCATTAACCTTTCTTTTGGCTTCATCGGGAGTTCCAGAAGCTGTAATTCGATAAATCAATTCATCCGGCACCAGGTGTTTTGCTTTTTGAATCTCTTCATGTGTAGCAGGCCATCCTAAAATTGATTGGATCTCAGTGACTATATCCATCGATACTCCGGAAGCTTTGGCAATATGGGGCTGCTGCGCTAAATACTGTGCGAGCAATTCACGGGTTGAATCAATTGCCTTATCATGATCATTGTCAACTGAACAAACAATTAACTGCGGACGATCTATGTCATCAATGGTTTTACCAGCTTTCTTTGCTCCCTTTGATAATAGATCCATTGCTTTGTTGTTATATTCTGGGGGTACACAATAATTTAAGACAACACCGTCTGCAATTTCTGCACACAATTCCATCATCTTATTTCCTGTTGCCCCAATATATATAGGAACATTCCTTGGCTCCGTGCGTCCATGAACAACATCTAATTCTATTTCGTCAACATGGATAAATTCCCCATGAAAAGTAACACGCTCCATTGCTAACAACCGCCTTAATATAAGAACTGTTTCTTTCATAGCAGTTAATGGTTTCTTCCGGTTTATTCCAACATTCTTAGCAAGAGGATCCCACCAGGCACCAATTCCACAAATGATTCGATCTTTTGCCAGATCATCAAGTGTTAAGAATGTGGATGCCAATAACCCAATATTCCTTGTCCAGTTATTAATAACACCTGACCCCACAACAATTTTTTCTGTGACGGCAGCATAGGCAGCCATTGGAACAATGGCGTCTCGTACCAATCTGCTTTCAGCTTGCCATATAGCTTCGAACCCTTTTTCCTCTGCATATTTAGCATACTCTAGCCCATCTCTTAAATCATGGGCATCCTGTAGGTATAGTGCAACTCGCTTTTTCATATTTTTACCTCCTGCATTATTTGATTATCAAAATTTTCATAATTAATCATTCTTGTTTTTAGAAATTCCCAATCTTCTGGTAAATCAAGGTCAAAGGATAAATTCTTTCGATGGCAAATCTTAATATTGATTTTCTTTCTTTCCGCTTGTTCAATGTGTTTTCTAAATGACCTTTCTCCAAAATCATATTTTATCGCACCAATTGGATTTATTAATAACATATTTGTGCCACTCATCTTTCTGTCAGGAACAATTACTATCTCTGGAGGATCTCCAGACTCTCCTATTACCGAAAGAACATCTTCTCTAGTTAACAAGGGTAAGTCCGCGGGCACAACAAGAATTTCAGAGGATCTAATTGCTTTCGCTGCTAAAGTTGCTTTGCGTAATGCGCGATTAATATTTATATGGCGATTTTCTAAAACAGTTCTTGCACCAAATTTCCTGGCCAGTGCAAGTGCTTTTGGATCATAACTGACAACTAACATGTTATCAATTTTGTTTACTTTTCTCAAACATCGCAAAGTGGAAATTAATAAATACTGGTTTAAACTTTCTCTCTTATCTTCAGATAATATACTCGAGAGGCGGGATTTTCCTCTTCTCAATGGCTTAATTGGGATAATCGCACAAAGCGGCATATTTAATTAATAATTTCTTCTACATGCTTGATTATATTTTTGGCTAGTTTCTTTCTAGCGACAATGTCCGGAAGAAGTATTTTCTCCGCTTTTATGATTATACTCGATACACTATCTTGCATCTTCTCTATATAATCATCGGTATCGAGGTAAAAACAGTTTAAAAAATCTTTATATATTTCAATGATGGAGAGTGGGTGGATGTTATATCCTAATTCTCCCAGCATTTTTCCAAGCGGACCCTTTACCGCTTTTCCTCCAATAATAGGTGATACGGCTATGACGTATTTTCGCTCAAGAATTTTCTTTATGCCATCCAGTGAAATAATTGGGTTTATGCTCACAAATGGGTTTGATGGGCAAATAACTATCACGTCTGCTTCTTCTAGAGCAAAAATTACTTCTGGAGAAGGTTTTGCGTTTTCAATTCCCTGGAAGCAAAACCCCTTGACTTTAGGTAAGAATTCGCGCAGTACAAAATATTCCTGAAAAGAAATCTCTCCATATTCAATTGTATTCACCAGTGTAGATACTTTGTTGTCACTCATAGGCAGTATCCGGTGTGTTATTCCCATTGCTTTCTCTAATTGTAAAGACACGTCTGTAAGTGAATACCCCTCACTCATTCTTCGAGTTCTTTCCAAATGCAGAGCAAAATCTTTGTCCCCTAATGAAAACCAATCAGGACCACCCAACCCTTGTATTGTTTTAAGGACATTAAAGGTTTCGTTTCTTCGCCCCCACCCCGTCGATAAATTTGATATGTCGCCAACAGTGTAACAAACTGTATCAATATCAGGTGAGATGTACAAACCGAAATGCTCAAAATCATCACCTGTGTTAACTATAACCGTGAATTCTTGAGGTGATAACAACTTAGAGAAGCCGTGCGCTAGTTTTGCGCCCCCAACACCTCCCGCTAATGCTGTAATTTTCATTTATCGGAATAAATCCTTGTTTTCTGGCCTTAATACTTCATTTAGGCAAGCATTTCTTAGAGGATAAGGAAAACCCCTGACATGCACTACTGGGATATTTTCGCTCGCTTGTCCCATTATCAGGGATGCAGCACTTGCCAATTCATCAGCAGCAGCAACTCGTGTGATTTTCAATTTATATCCATACAAATCCTTTTTTCCACGTAAATCCACCAATCCCGGAACACCCGCTGTGCCAATCATTGTGCCTACCGTCCCATATCGCCAGGCACGTCCATGTGAATCAATGATCATCACACCAATATTAACATTTTCAGCAGAATTAATATATATACGCATTTGGTTTGCGGAATAATCTGGGTCTTTCGGTAAAAGAAGATACCAATCTTCTTGTTTTCCAGATTCACCTCTTACATTTGAATGATCGATGCCAGCATTCGCGCTAATAAACCCGAGTTTATGTTCAGTAATTATCGTGCGTCGGTTAACACGAACTACTTTCTTGCTTTCCCTTAATATTAATTCAATCAATTGAGGTCTTTTTTTTGAGATTTTCGAGATTTCTAATGCTTCAGCAGATGGAGTGATTGTAGAAAGATTGATTAACCGGTTCTCTGCTTTTGAAACAATCTTTTGCGTGACAACAAGAATGTCATTGTTATTTAGAGATATCCCCTGATTTTTCAAACAATCATTTAGCAAACTGGGAAGGTGATCCCCGGGTTTAATATCTGGAATATTTGTAACAGGAGTGAGTGTCAGAGCCATTTACATGTTCTTATTTATTGACACCAGTAATACGCATCCCCGCCGAATTACTGCCATATTTCTTATTAATTCGTATCAATATTGAGGTAAGTCCTTCAGCAACAATCGAGTTTTCAAGTGGTCCGGCATCCCAGCCATTTAAACCAGCATCATCTACCAATCGGACACCTAATTGTCGAGCGCTTTTATCTTTTCCACAAACCAGAACATCACATTCAATTGGTTTTTTCCCAAGAAGAAGTTCAAAGGAAATATTTTGAAACGCTGAAATTACTTTAACATCCTCCCCAAGGATGCTTTGAGCGTATAAAGCTGCGCTCCCATTTTTAGGGATATGCACAGTGGATACTTTTGGTGGTACCAGTGGAACAGTCACATCAATTACAAATTTATTCTGTACAAAAGGTTTCAGTTGCACAAGAATATCTTCATGAAATTTATAGGGAACAGTAATAACAATAATGTCTCCCTCCTTGGCGGCATCATTATTCTCTTTTCCAGAAATTTTCGTGTTTTTTTCCGCAGAAAACATCTTGTTAAGATCTTCGGCGGCTTGTTTTGCCTTCTCAAGTTTCCTCGATCCAATAATAACTTCATAGCCTGCATTTACCCATCGGTAAGCTAACCCCTTACCTTCTTTGCCAGTGCCTCCAATTATTGCGATTTTTTCGATTTTTGAATTCATATTTTCCTTTATATTTTGTTAGAAAGAATCATGGTATCTTTTCCAAACTGATTCAGACACCTTTTTTGCTTCTTTTAGAATAGACTTTTCGTCCAGTTGAGTTAATTCCCTGTTTTGCATAATTACCTTTCCGTTAACTATCGTCGTGCTTACCATCCCGTCACGGAAACCAAAAACAATATGCCAGGGTAAATTATCTTTATTAAGCTCAGTGAATGGTTGATATTCAACTAATATAAGGTCGGCGATGCATCCTTCAGCAACTTTACCAATCTTTAATCCATCAAATAGAGCCTCAACAAGGGCTCTATTATTAACGATGGCCATCTCTTGGATAATGTTTGCTGGCATCCTGCGTGGATCAGAATTATATAATTTATGGGCAAGATAAGCTGTTTTCCACTCTGCCCACATCGAGTTTGAAAAACCATCATTACCAAGACAAAACTTTACTCCAGCATTTAGCATAGATTCAACGTTCGGCAGCCCTACTGCGTTATTCATATTAGATCGGGGTTGATGTGTTAGCCATGATCCGCTATTTACAATAAGGTTTACCTCGCTCACGTCGATATGTACTCCATGCGCAATAATTGTCTTTGGTCCTAAAATACCATATTTGTCCAGCCTTTCAACTACGCGCAGCCCGCTTCTTTTAATGCTGTCATACTCATCCACAATGTGTTCCGCAGCATGAATGTGAAAACCTTCATCATCAGGGCATATTTTTCTTACCCTCTTAAGTGTTTTCTCAGAGAGTGTTAAACTGGCATGCAGTCCAAACGATGCCCCCAGCATCTTATTGTTATCTTTTTTTGACTTCTCAATATATCTCAGATTTTCCGAAATCCCTTCTTCAGTTTTTTCCATCCCGTCACGATCAGTAACTTCATAGCAAAGAGAAGCTCGTACACCCGATTCTAAAACAGCTTTTGAGATTGTATTTAATGATTGATCTATATAATTCGGAGAGGCATGGTGATCGAACAAGGTAGTTGTACCGTGTTTGATTGCATCGATCAAGCAGACTAATGAAGAGTAATATGTTGATTCTTCATCAAGTGCTTTGTCAAGTTTCCACCATAATTTTTCCAAAATTTCAGGAAATGCATTCGGCGCATCACCTGGGATATACAACCCGCGAGCATATGCCCCATAAAAATGTGTGTGAGCACAAATATTTCCTGGCATTAATAACTGCCCTTTTGCGTCAATTACGCTGCCAGATGACGGTATTTTTTCCAGCTCATTTGTTGGCCCGATTTTGATTATTTCCCCTGTATCACTGATTATCACTCCGCTGTTTTCTAAAATTCGATCCTGATCGTCAAATGTTATTATCTTCGCGTTTTTGATAAACATATTTTCCTCAGATT
>CAZILY010000048.1:0-9620 GCA_964540175.1 uncultured Pelolinea sp.
GTTTTGTGGTTGTGGTATGATCCCTCAGGTTAATAATGGGATATAATAACATTAGTATATGCTAATAAAATGAATCTATTAAATGTAAAAAACGGTAAATGGGTACGTGTCACAAACTTCCGAGGGGGGAGAGGTATGCAAAGGCGTTTAGCCCAGCTTGGTTTTCTTCCCGGAAATAAAGTAAGAATTATCAGGGCAGCTCCATTTCATGGACCGCTGTTGTTGAAAGTGGAGGGGCGAGAAATTGTGCTTGGACGTGGGGTGGCATCACATATTATAGTGGAGTACATATAGTGCGTTTGGCATTAATTGGCCAACCGAACTGCGGTAAAAGTACGCTTTTTAATCAGGTTGCGGGATATAAAGCTGAAACCGGAAATTTTGCCGGAACGACGGTTAGTTTTAAAGAAACTAAAGTGCGAGTATTAGGGGAAGTAGTTGAACTTGTTGATCTTCCCGGGACGTATTCATTGTTGGGGACCAATCCAGCTGAACGAGTGGTGTTGGACTATTTGATCGCAAAAAAAGTTGATGCTGTCATCAATGTGATTGACGCAACCCATTTAATTCAGGGATTGATCTTGACTTTAGAGTTGATGGAAATGGGGAGGCCGATTGTGCTTGCCATCAACATGATGGATGAGGCTTCCCGACAGGGGTTGAAAATCGATGGAGAAAAACTCTCAGATCTGTTAGGTATTCCTGTTCTTCCCATGATCGCTTCTCGCGGACAGGGTGTTCGAGAGACCTTTGTTCAAGCCCGGCGCATCGCGAAAGAGAAGAAGATCCCCCAACCACTAAAATATGGAAACGAGATTGAGGGTGCGGTTACTGATTTAAAAAATAAGATGAAACAAGGTGTTTTCCCGATCAGCAGGCGGGCGATTGCTGTTAAGCTCCTTGAGGGTGACCCGGAGATCACTAAACACGTTGTAAGCAAGAATCCAGGAATGACGGATATTATCCATGGGCACTTGGATACACTTTGCCATCATTCTTCTCGACAGGCGGTTTGGATGGTTGCGACAGAACGCCAAAAAACAGCACGTGCTCTATCGCGGAAAGTAACTAAACAAGGAGAATCTCACTTATCTATTCGAGATAGATTGGACGATTACCTACTTCATCCAATTTTTGGTTACATCTTCCTTGTAATGATTCTCGCAGGGTTCTTTGCGTTAATATACGGCATAGGTAATTGGATGGAAGCACCATTATTAGGGTTTTTTGATAACCTGACTGATCTAATTATCACTCGCTTAAACGTAGAGGGCTTGCTGCCGCAATTGATTGTGGGGACAATCCAAGGAGTTTCTGGTGGGTTAGCGATTGTCTTACCTTATCTTGTCCCGTTTTTGTTAGGATTAGGATTTTTAGAAGATATTGGCTATCTAACGCGCATTGCGTTCTTGACAGACACACTCATGCACCGTATGGGGCTGCACGGGAAAGCGATTGTTCCTTTCATATTAGGATATGGCTGTAGTGTGCCGGCAATTATGTCCACGCGTATTATGGAAAATAAACGGGATCGCATTCTCAGTGCTGCGTTGGTCACCATGATCCCTTGCACTGCACGTTTGTCGGTGATTTTTGGATTGGTTTCTTTCTATCTTGGCCCATGGGCGGCTTTAGGAATTTACTTTTTTAATATACTGGTCATCGCTATCACTGGTAGGATCATTACCTATTTCATTCCTGAGGATTCTCCTGGATTGATCCTGGAAATGCCTGTTTATAGACTGCCAACACTGCGCACAGTAACCGCGAAGGTATGGTTTCGCGTTAGAGAATTTATATTTGAAGCATGGCCGCTCCTTATTATTGGAAGTATCACTCTGGCTGGGTTGAAATATTATTCGATCACCCAATATTTGGATATACTCTTTCGTCCATTCACATGGATGTTGGGTCTTCCATCGGGAGTGGGAACACCGCTGATTTTCGGAATTTTCCGGAAAGAATTATCACTGATTATGTTAGCTCAGGCATTGGGGACAACAAACTTTGGAGCGGTTCTGACACCAGAGCAAATGATCAGTTACACAGTGTTTGTGGTCTTTTATATCCCCTGTATTGCTACGATGGTTGTAATAAAGAATGAACTGGGAACCAAAAATATGTGGTTAATCACTGGACTGACACTGCTGGTAGCCATAATTGCTGCGTTATTCTCCCGCCTCTTGTTTTTCTTCTTTGTATAAGGGCTAGATCGTTCCTGATTTAATAAATGCAAAATACAACGTAAGGATTACTGCGGCAATAGTGACTAAATAAACAAAAATTTTTGAAAATCTCTGGCGCATTTTATCTCCTAAATAAAACCATATCTTTCTGAATGGATCTGCTTATACGTGTATCCGATATTTCGCAATTCGTTTTCAACTGCATTCATCATGGGCGCTGGACCGCAGAGAAAAACATCTGTTCTGTTTACCAGCCATTCTTTTGGGATATGGCGATTGAGGATATTTCTATTTAGGAAGCCAGATTCACCCTTCCAATTCTGAGGTGGTTTCTCGATTGTGTAAATGGTTTTTAATTCCAACTTATTCTCAAGGTTTTTTATTTCCTCCATAAATGTAACTGTTTCCCACTCACGATTGCAGTAGAACAACAGGATTGGCCGTCTATCATTTCGGTCTGCCATTGTACGCAGCATACTCATAATAGGTGTGACTCCTATGCCGCCAGGAATAAAAACCAATTGCTCAGCTTTTGGATGGCGATCTAAATTGAAGGCCCCGTAAGGACCATCTACATAAACACGATCCCCAGGTTTTAAAGTGCGAATCCTGTTAGTGAATGGTCCGAGATTTTTAATTGACATCTCGATCTCGCTTTTTCTTTCTGCGCTGGAGGCAATTGAGAAGGGATGTTCAGTATCTGAAAATGGAGTTTTCCATGCAGTGAGCCAGGCAAACTGACCAGGTGCAAATTGAAATCCTTTGTGGTTGATGGGTTCCATTGTGATGGTCCAGACATCACCATGCTCTTCTTTGGTTTCTTTCACAAGGAAAGGCCGCCGAATAAGGCGCAGAGGGTAAACGATGCGTGTGTAAGCAAGCATTCCAATAAAAAGGGCAGAGTAAGTGATCCAAAGCGCTTTTTCCCAGGGCAGGCTTACATAGTTGTCGGCGATATAGATATGCAACAATGCCAGTCCGACCGCTGCAGTAGCAATCAGACCGTGTAGAATTTTCCAGAGTTTATAACTTAATTTAATCTTCTGGCGGTATTCTGCCCCCCATACCAAACCGATTAAGAGAACAACTGCGGCAATACCGGCTTTTGCCTGCATTGGTGCGGTAAATATATTCAATAACCGTAAGTATCTACTATCTAGAATGAATAAAAGAATTGGGTGTGAGAAAACTAGAAAAAAAGCAGCGATGCCAATCTGGCGGTGAAAATGATAAACAAGGTCAGTCCCGAATGGCCGATTTAGTGTTTTTATGCGTCCTGAAACCACGAATTCTAATGTCATGATCGACAGGCCAACGAAACCGAGCCCAACGGACAGATCGAGTATCGGAGAGCGGTTGCTGAATTTTGGACCCATGATCAGTATCAGAATTGGCGCGAGAGTAAGGAGCGCAAACAGGAAGACCGAGAAAATGCCAAGTAATCTATTGTTTTTATTCATGATAAACCTCAATTATTTACATTATACTTAATTTTATTGATGACACAGTTAGATTAGTGTAGTAGTTTTATTAGATTTTCCGCTTCTTGATGATGCTTGAATTTCCTTTCAGCAGTTCTGAACGCGGAGGTATGCGCATAGCGCCTGCCATTATGGTTCTTTATACCGAAATGTTGGTGAAGCATCTCGTGGTACAGAACATATTCGACTAACAAGCGGGGGGTCTTTTTGTCATCTAATTTTTTGGTAACAGCTATCGTATTGATCTCTGGGTGGTAATACCCCAAACGGCGTTTGGACCTGCGGCTGCTCCACACCAGGCGCGGTTGAGAAAGCAGACCACGGAAGTACTCATGATTTAATTTCTCAAATAGAAGCGCCAGATTGTATTTTTCGCCACGGCAAGAAATGAGATTTGCAATTGGGTCTCCACTTATTTGTTTATTCAAACGCCGAAAATTGGAACTATTACTGAATGCTTTAATTGCACTAGTATGCAGAGATTGGTGGCGGGAGAATGCCTCTGAGAGAATGGATTTCTTTATTTCTAAAGGGGCGATAATATAGGCTTCATTTATTTGCAGGGTTGTTTTACCCACGGTTATTTGTCTGCGGTAAAGATATCCCGAATAATTGATTTTGATCAATAATTTTTCGGGATCAATGTTTGTTTTTTTATTCTGTTCAGTTAAAATTCGCAAAAATTCATCAAGTGCGGAAAGATGGAGGGCAAGGTGTGTTTGGCTGGATAAATATTCAAGCCACAGGTAAATCCTGAACGAGGATGTTGATAGATCGGCGGGTGAACCTAATTTTCCAGTACAGTGTTTATTAATGATAGATAGTAATGACAAAATTTGAGCATGCAAGTCAGAAACTTCATATTCAGTGGATTTAAGTTCATTATTGCTGATTCTTGAGAATGCAAACCAATAGAAAAAGGAATGGATTTTGTCAGCGGATGTTCGAAGATTCGGAATTCGCAAAGTTGATCTTTTCATATTAATGTTATTATCTTAGAGATTATACGGTAGAAAAATGCATAGATACGATCCTGATATCAAGTTAATTGTTTCGGATATTGATGGCACACTCCTAACCTCGGAAAATGATTTACATCCATTTACGGAGGAACTAATTCGTACTGTCATCAATGAAAAGCGCTGTGATTTTACTTTAAGTACTGGACGTCCGTTATCCATGACGCTTCCGATGGCTGCGTATTTTGATCTGAAGATACCGTTTATCTATTCAAATGGAGCAATTTATGATCTGAAGGATAAAAGCGTAGTATCCGCATCCCCAATTAAATCAATACAAATTGAAAAAGTTACCAAAATCGCGAAGGAATTTGGAGTGGGGATGGTTGCTCATACTAAAATTGGTATGTTTTGCCAGGTTAACAATAAAGATTGGAAAACGATCGAATCTATGGAATGGATGAAGGGGAAAAAGATGGATCATGTAAGGCGGGTTGAAGATGTCAAATCAGACGTGCCGGGAGAGATCATCCGATTAGATATTTTTGCAGAAGTAGATTGGTTAAATGTTATTTGGCAGGAGGTTAATAAATCAATTCAGGACGCCTATGTGGTTAAGATGAAAAGAAGTATTGAGATCTCTCATGATGGAATACACAAAGGATCTGCGCTGAGAAAATTGTCGCAACTATTAGGTATTCCCTTAAAGAACATAATGGCTGTGGGTGATAGTCTGAATGATATTCCATTATTGCAGGCAGCTGGATATGGCGTGGCAATGGGGACTGCACCAGATGCCTTGAAGAAAGAAGCGAATTTGATAGTGCCGTCTGCCAATGAGAATGGATTGGCAAAAGCGATAGGGTTGGTCTGTTAAAAACATTAATTAAACTAATTGTTGCAACTTATGAATCAAGAACAAGAAAGCTGCAGTAAGATGAACACCTCTCTACTAGTCAGCACTATTCGTGTACATGGTGTGGCTAATAGAGAGGTAACAATTGTCAAGTGGATTGCGATTTAGGGAATACGTTTAGCAAATCTATTGGATATGACCGAGTGGTAAATTAGCGCAATAAATTTACTAACCTACGGCAATCTCCTTACTGCTCTCCCATAATCCATGAATGTTGCAATAAGCTAAGGCGTGCAAAGTGCCAGGCTTGTTTATTTTCATTGACGTGGTTATTGATGGAGGTGCATGGACGGGCCCTTTGTTCGGGCCAGCACCTGACTCACCATGGGCATTAAATTCAATGCGACAGACATCGTAGGTGAATTTGGTGTCCTGGGGATGGAAGTAGAGACTGATCCACCGGATATGATGCTCGGTTGTATTGGGATGGCTAATCTCTTTTCCCAGACTAACTTTTACTTCGAAAACCTCATCCAGCTTCACCTGGTCTGGGCACTCAATGACCGGAACGTGCTTTTCGTGTTTCCAATCTGCTTCTTGAATTCTTTCACCGATTTTCATTTGTTTACCTTCTTTCCATCATTAAATGAATGTCTTCAGCAATTGCCTCGAGATCTTCTTCATGTTCAATCTCGTCGGTGAGTATCGAGAGGACAATCTCATATGTTACGGGATCGATATCTTTTGTGAAGTTCACCAATTTTTGATAGGTATCAATCGCGCACTGCTCTCCTTTGATGTTTTGTTCCAGTACGACTTCCACATATGGATCTGTTGGGGGCTCGTAGCCGCAGTTGGTCATTTTATACCAGTCTTCGGGTTTGAGAATCGGAGTGCCGCCAAGCTGGATGAGCCGGTTAGAGAGTAATTCTGCGTGTCCGAGTTCTTCAGTGGCATGCTGTAATAGTTCAGAGACAGCTGCATCCCTCATGGGACCTTTGACAATCTTTGCGCCTACCCAGTACTGGTAGTATGCCAGCCATTCATCTGCGAGGGCTTTGTTAAGCATTTCGACCAATTTGTTAACGTCCTTACCTACAATTTCTATTCCTTTTGTTCCCATATTAACCTAACTTCCTTTCATTGATTGTTAAGATTTCTTGGATTAAAAGTATAACTAATACTTCCTCAGTGTTTGATACATATACATTAAGCAATTACTCATATAATATCATATTGAAGGATTGGAATGTCGATTATTGCTATTGCCTTTATAGGGGAGTTTTACTTACCCAGCTGCATATGAATTTTCCATCGAGCTTTTTAATAGAGAATATCGGAGCTAAAAGATGGTTTTTGTACGAGGTCTTCTAAAGTAATTGATCTGCTTTTTCAACTTCAATCACAAGCGCTCCTCTGGCCCAGGGGAATTTTACCTTGGTTAATTCCAAAAATTTACCTGATGTGGTGATTTTTGCTCGACCAACAAGCCAGTAACCTGTTCCCGGACCATTTTTTCCTTGAACTTGTTTAGACCCAACCAACAGCTCAATTCGGTTATCATCATTTAGGTTATTCTCTGTTTGAAGGTAGCCGCCAACGGGAATAATGATTGTTTTCCCATCATTGATATCAAGTGATTTAATAAAATCACCCCAGGTAGCTACAAGTTGGGGCCCATTTTCCCCATACGTAGCTATCGCCACCACTTCGGTTTTTTCAATTACGTCTTTTATTTTTGCATTTAATATATTCATTTTAAAAATGCATTATATTAAGAGACAATGTACTATTAAATATCTATACTAGCTGTATGGGTTGATTAAAAACTATGCTGGATGGAGTAGGAAAATTGAAATGATTTAATGGGAGTCAGACGTTGATGCTGAAAAGCTCTTGGTGGGTACATTATCTAAAATAGTCAAGGTCTTTTGATGCTGCAAGGATAACAGTATATGATTTGATCTTGTCCATCCCGATTGAAATTTGGCCATAGAGTGCGGCATATCTTGCTCTGAAAAGCTGTAACCCGGCGAGCATAAACTGCTTGCTTATAAGGCAGCTGTTTAACCTGTGAAAATTTGTGATATATTTAATTTTTGTTATGATAAAAGAAATATTGAGGTGTTATTTGCTAAAAAAAGCGTTATTGAAAATTTTCATTCTTACTGTGTTGTTGTCCGTTCTGAGCGCCTGCGGTAGCGGTGGTTTGCAGGAAGAAGGCAGCAGCTCACAGGCAGCGCCTGAAGAGATTACTGTTCCCGACTTACCTACCCCCGAGCCGTCAGCAACGGCCCCCGATCTGGCCACTCTCGAACCGACAGAAGTAGCTGCCCTTGCCAATCGAACATCAGAAAAAGATGGGATGGAGATGATCTATATTCCGGCGGGTGAATTCCTGATGGGATGGGGAGGCTCGGATGCGACAGTTGATGTTGGTCCAGGTCCCTACCCGGATTTCCTGGTACATACAATTTTCCTGGATGATTATTGGATTGATAAACATGAAGTAACTAACGGGCAGTATCAAATATGTGTAGCGGAGGGTGCCTGTCGGCCATGTAAGCAGAATAATATTCCGCCACAGGGAACCGACTATTTCACTGAAGCGGCATTTGCGGATTACCCGGTTGTCAACGTATCCTGGTACATGGCTCGGGATTATTGTGAATGGACGGGCGGGCGGCTGCCTACAGAAGCGGAGTGGGAAAAAGCGGCGCGCGGTACTGATGGGCTCAAATATCCCTGGGGAAATGAGAAATATTCCGAAGAATATGCCAATATCTGCGATGTCAACTGTCCAGCTGCAAGAAAGGGTGATATCTCGAACCCCAACTTTGATGATGGATTCGCTGGCCCCGCGCCTGTGGGAAGCTTTCCCGCTGGTGCCAGCCCCTATGGTTTACTGGATATGGCGGGCAATGTGTGGGAATGGACCAGCAGTGCTTCAGAGTTGTATCCATATGACGCGAATGATGGGCGAGAATCGCAGTATGATATCCCTGACGGGGAAAAGTGGCCAGAGCGCATTTTACGGGGGGGACCCTGGAATGATGGCTACTGGTATCAACGCTCAAGTTACCGCTATCGTGCTGTAGGGGTGTACTTGAATTTCAACATGGGAATTCGCTGCGCGTATTCGGAATAAATTTAAGAGAACATATATTTTAGATTCTCTTTGCTTTCATCCAAATTACAATCTTTTTCCTGTGGGCGAGAAAACCGTCCGGGAGGGTGCTGCGATGCTCCCTTTTGCTTCTGTCTCTCATAACTGAAGGTGTTTGTTTTCACTTCAGTCCATTTTATAGAAATTAGCTGAGTCGTTTTTCAATGAATTCTTCGCAGTTGTTTTATTGATACGCACAATTAATAGTTTCTTGTTTTGAACCTATTATTAAAAAACAGAACAAATAAAAAGTTATAATAGAAATAACACGAAATTTGTTGTTGGTTAACAAAAGTTTTCGACTGAAAATTAGTACATGAAAAATTAAGGATCAATAAATCGGGAGGAAAAAATGTGGACTGTTCTTTTAATCGTTGGTGTAATTTTATCTATCATGACGCTTTTATCAATCAAAAAAGGGAGAAAAAGCAAAACCTGGCCGAAAACTAAGGCAACTGTGGTTTCCGCTGAAGTGGAAGAGAAACATGAGTATGATGAAGATGGAGACAAACATGTGTATTATTACCCGCGCATTCACTATGATTATCAGGTAGACGATCAGTTTTACAATGGGTGCAGGTATAAGCTTCTTGAAGCATCGATGTCGAAGCGGAAAGCGCATGAATTTATTTCGAATTTCATGCCTGGTGATATATTAACAGTGTATTACGATCCCGAAAAACCGACCGAATCTGTTCTGCAGCCGGGGGAGCAGAAATATTTATATGTGTTTTTTGTAATTGGAATTGGATTGGCAGTATTCAGCTTGGTGAAGTTGTTTATATAATTTTATTTTTCATTGCCTCTGAACCATCAGAATTTTATTGAAAACTAAGGGTAGAAGTTTTCGTGATTAGTTTTTAATGATCGTTTCTCTAGTAAAACCTGGCAGGAAGAAGAATTATCCAGAACGGTTGTTAAGGTATTCCATTCCCGCTTCTTTCTGATGCATGCGGACGACTTGGCATCATC